>CADBPA010000151.1 GCA_902796505.1 uncultured Ruminococcus sp. | reverse complement strand
TGAAGCCGAAACCGCGGAGAGCGGAAAGAACGAGACCGGAAAGAATGAGACCGGAACGCCCGACACCTCTGCCTCTATCTCCGGCACGACCTCGGCGATGAAAGGCTCAAAAGACGCAAAACGCCCGGCGGCCGCCGGCGCAAGGATCGATCCGGGGGTGCTTCCCTCCTTTTCGGGGACGGCTTACTGCACCGTCAACCGCGGGATCCCGACCTTCTCCGAAAACGAGCTTTCGCTGACGAGCTATGAGTATTACAGCCCGCTCGACCGACTCGGCAGATGCGGCTATACCGTCGCTTCGGTGGCGACCGACCTGATGCCCACCGGGGCAAGGGGAAGCATCTCCTCGGTCAAGCCCAGCGGATGGGTGCAGGCGCAGTACGACTGTGTGAACGGCAAATATCTCTATAACCGCTGTCATCTCATCGGGTGGCAGCTGACCGGCGAGAACGCCAACAAACAGAATCTCATCACCGGGACGCGCTATCTGAACGAGGCGATGATCCCTTATGAAAACATGGTCGCCGACTACGTGAAGGAGACGAAAAACCACGTGATGTACCGCGTGGAGCCGATCTTCATCGAGAACGATCTGGTCGCGACCGGCGTACATATGGAGGCGTGGAGCGTCGAGGACGGCGGAGACGGGATCTGCTTCAACGTCTTTCTCTACAACGTTCAGCCCGGCGTGAGCATCGATTACGCGACCGGGAACAGCCGCCTCGCCGGCACCGCCGCGACCTTCCTCATCGGTCCGGAGATGATCGCGTGGCTCGCCCCCGAAAAGAAAACTGCCGCCTGATCCGCTCACCGAAAAGATCATCCCGCCCGATCGGGAGAACGAAACCGAAAAGCTTTCTCATCCCATGAGAAAAACCGAGAGTTTTCTTCTCGGTTTTTCTTTTTTTGAAATTTTTTTAAATTTTTTTTGAAAAATGCGCCACATTTTCGTTTTTGATTTGTTTTATATAAGTAGAGAGGAAAATTCGGAAGACGGCAAAATCCAAAAAAGACGGCTGTGCCTTTCCCGAAGATCCACCCGTCTGCCGGACGCGCAAAGCGGTCAATCGTATTTCTGCTCTTTCGCTTTCAGCGTGGCGTAGAGCGAGCGGTAGGACGAGAGGCGGGAGGGCGCGAGGTTTCCCTCCTCCGCCGCGCGGGCGACGGCGCATTCTTCCCTGCCCTCCTTCGTATGCGTGCAATCGGCGTAGCGGCATTTGCCGGTATAGAGGGAAATATCCGGAAACGCCGGAAGAAGGTCGGCGAGGGGGAAAAAATCGAAGTGCTCGAAGTCCAGAAGCGAGAAGCCGGGGGTATCGGCGAGATAGCCGGTATCCGGAGAATCCGAGAGCGGAAACAGTTCGACGTGGCGGGTGGTATGCTTGCCGCGTTCGATTTTTTTGGAGATCTCGGAGGTCGCAAGCGAGAGCTGCGGAAAGAGCGCGTTCATCAGCGTGGATTTGCCGACGCCGGACGCCCCGGCGAACGCCGCCGTTCTGCCGCCCGAAAGGCGCTGATCGAGGAAGGCAAGCAGGGGCGGGATCCCCTCGCCGCGCTCGGAGGAGGTGACGAAGACCGGGAAGCCGGCTTTGCGGTAGATCGCGGCGTAGGTTTCGGCCTCCTTTTCTCCGAGGTCGGACTTGGTGACGACGATGACCGGGGTGATCGAGTAACGGACGGCGATCGCGGTCATTTTATCGACCGTTTCGAGGACGGGGGAGGGCTTTTTCGCGGCAAGGACGATGAAGAGCAGGTCGAGGTTGGAGATCGGGGGACGGATGAGCAGATTCTTTCGCGGCAGGAGCGAGGAGATCACGAGATCGTCCGCCTGCTCGCCGACGCGGACGACGACTTCGTCGCCGACCGCGAGTTTTTCCTCGCCGCGGTGAAGCGCGCCTTTGGCGCGGCAGGCGAGGCGTTCCCTGCCGTCCGGTCCTTCGATCAGGATCTCATAGAGACCGCCGAGGCCTTTGACGATCCTGCCTGTTTTTTCGGTATCGTTATTCAAGGGTTTCCTGCCTTTCGGACGCTGTGGTTTTGGAGGAGGAGCGGCGAAGCTGGCCGCAGGCGCCGTTGATGTCGCTTCCGAGACGGCGGCGGACGGTGGCGACCACGCCGCGCTCTTCGAGCGTTTTGGCAAAGAGGCGCACCGACTCGGCGTCGCCCCGGCGGAAGCCGGTCTCTTTGACTTCGTTGACGCGGATGAGATTGACGTGCAGCGGCGCGCCGGTGCCGGCGAAGGCGGTGCGGAGGAGATGCGCGAGTTTTTCGGCGTCCTCTTTCGTATCGTTCTTGCCGGCGATGAGGGTGTATTCAAAGGAGATGCGCCTGCCGGTCTTGCGATAGTAGGTGACGCAGGCGGCGAGCAGTTCGGAGATCGGCCACTTGCGGTTGACCGGCATGATCTGTGAGCGTTTTTCGTCCTCCGAGGCGTGCAGCGAGATCGAAAGCGTCAGGGGGAAGGACTCCTCGGCGAGCCGGAGGATGCCGGGAACGACGCCGCAGGTAGAGAGCGAGATATGGCGGAAGCCGATATTCCGCCCGTCGTCGGCGTTCAGAAGCCGGAGGAAACGGACGACGTTTTCATAATTGTCCATCGGCTCGCCGATGCCCATCATGACGATATTGGAGACGCGCTCGCCGAGGTCGCGCTCTGCGGCGAGGATCTGACCGAGCAGTTCGGAGGGGAGAAGATCCCGCTCCTTGCCGCCGATGGTGGAGGCGCAGAATTTACAGCCCATCCGACAGCCGACCTGACTCGAAATACAGAGGGTATTGCCGTGTTCGTAGCGCATGAAGACCGACTCGATGCAGGCGCCGTCGTAGAGGCGGAAGAGGTATTTCACGGTGCCGTCGATGCGGCTGACGAGCTTCTCTTCGACCTCCGGGAAGGTGTCCGGAAAGTCGGAGGAGAGCCGCTCGCGCAGAGACTTCGGCAGCGTCGTGACCTCGGAGAGGCGCTGACCTTTTCCGAAGGCGGAAAAGAGCTGTTTTGCGCGGTATTTCGGCTCGCCCATCGAGAGGAAAAGCCCGGTCAGCTCCTCCTCGGTCATCGAAGCGAGGTCGCGCGGGGCGGGGGTGTTGGTCATAAGTTCCCTTTCTGAAGTAAGGAAATGAAAAAGCCGTCGGTGCCGTGCCGGTGCGGCAGGAGCGTCAGGCAGCCGTCCGGGGCGTCAAGGTCGGCAAGCCGGAACGAAACGCGGGAAAATTCCGGGTGGGCGGCGAGAAAGCGGGCGATATTTTCCGCGTTTTCCCGCGGATCGAGCGTACAGGTGGAATAGAGCAGTCTGCCGCCGGGTTTGAGGTAGGAGAGCGAGGCTTCGAGGATCGCAAGCTGCAGATCCGGAAGACGCTCCGCGGCGGAGAGATCCTTATAGCGCAGATCCGGCTTTTTGCCGAGCACGCCGAGCCCGGAACAGGGGACGTCGCAAAGGACGAGATCGGCCTCCCCGGCGAGGGCGGGATCGGGGGTGAGCGCGTCGCGCTCTTGTACACTTATGTTAGCAAATCCGAGCCGCTCGGCGCCGGAAGAGATCAGCGGAAGTTTGGAGGCGTGCAGGTCAAACGCGTGGACAAGAGCCGACCCGTGCGTCAGCGACGAGACGGCAAAGCTCTTTCCGCCGGGTGCGGAGCAGACGTCCACGACGACCGAAGAAGCCTTCGGCGACGCCGCGAGGGCGGCGAGCTGGCTCGCCTCGTCCTGCACGTAAAAAAGCCCGTCGTCAAAGCCGGGGAGCGAGGTCGGGCGGACGCTTTCCGCGAAGCGGATACCGATGGGAGAACGCGCGGTCGGCTCTGCGGAAAAGCCGTTTGCGGCAAGAATTTCAAGATAGTTCTCCCGCGTGGTTTTTGCGAGATTGACCGCGACCGTCAGGGGAGCGGTGCGGTCGAAGAAGGCGAGCGTCGCCTCGGTGTCCTCCTCTCCGAGGAGCGAAAGGAAGCGGCGGACGACGGCAAGCGGAAAGGAGTACCTGACCGAAAGATAGCGCGCCGGATTCTTTTCGCGCGGCGGATAGGGCAGGTCGCCTTTGTCCCGGCGGCGGAGTGCCTCGCGCAGGATCGCGTTGACGAACGCCCGTTCGCCGGGATCTTCGGCAAGCGCGACGGTCTCGTTCACGGCGGCGTGCGCCGGGATATGATCCATGAAAAGCAGCTGGGCAAGCCCGACCGTCAGAAGATCGAGCGTATGCGCGCGCAGTTTTTCCTTCGGGCGGCCGGAGAGCGCCGAGGTCAGATATTCGCAGGTGAGGCTGCGCTCCACG
>CADBPA010000150.1 GCA_902796505.1 uncultured Ruminococcus sp. | reverse complement strand
TAGATCGGACCGAGAAAAAGACAAGGCTATTATACGACATTTTTCTCGCTCTGTCAATAGCGGAAAACAAAATCGCTGTTCTGATCCCGGATACTTGACGAAAAATTGCCGGTATGGTATAATCAAAGAGCAATATCGGAGGTTTATCATGGGAATATTTGATTTCTGGGAGCAGCGGCGGGAATGGAACCGCGGCGTTCGCCACTGCACCTTTAACCCGAACGGACCGGGCGTCGTCCGCATACATCTGCTTCCGCCGAAACCGCGGCTTTTCGGACGGGCGGAATCGGTCGTGATCCTGAACGGCTACTATATGCTTCCGCTCGGACCGTCCTGGGCGGTCATACTTTCCCGTTTTATGGAAGAGGTCAACCGCTTTGACGGACGGCCGATCACCGAAGAGGATCGCGCCGCCATCGAGGAGCAGACCGTCCGCAGGACGGCGCGCATTTATCCCGCCGTTGACAAAGACGAGATCCGGGAGGATCTCTATGAGATGCTGGATATTCTTTTTGCGGTCGCGAAGGGCGGAAAGCCCGACGAGCCGATCGAAAAGTTTTCTCTGCGCTCTTACGCCGCAAATATGAGTGCGCCGCACCGCATGGATCTGATGATCAGCGCGATGACCGATGAGGGCGGCCGATGGAAATGCAATCAGAAATGCCGATTCTGCTATGCGGCGGATCAGCCGGCAAGCGGCCTTCGGGAACTGGATACCGGCGATTGGGTACGTATTTTAGACAAACTGCGCGCGTCCGGTGTTCCGATGGTGACCTTCACGGGAGGCGAGCCGACGCTCCGGGAGGATCTGCCCGAACTGATCGATCACGCGCGCTGGTTTGTCACGAGACTGAATACCAACGGCGTCGCGCTGACCGAAGAGCTTGTGAAAAAGCTGCGGGAGGCGAGCCTCGACAGCGTGCAGATCACCCTCTATTCGGCGGACGAGGCGACACACAACGATCTGACCGGAAGCGGACATTTCCGCGACACGGTACAGGGGATCCGCAACGCCGTCGAAGGCGGGCTGGACGTCAGCGTCAATACGCCGCTCTGCAAAACGAACGCGGACTACCTTTCGACACTGCGCCTGATCCGCTCGCTCGGCGTTCGCTTCGTGACGGTCAGCGGATTGATCTGCACCGGCGCGGCGGCGGAAAATCACGGGAAATACGATCTCTCCGAAGAGGAACTTTTCGAGATCGTTCGCCGGGCAAAGGCGTTTTGCGATGAGCAGGAAATGGAGATCGATTTTACCTCGCCGGGACTTCTTTCCGCCGAAAAACTCGCCTCGCTCGGGATGAATATTCCGGCGTGCGGAGCGGCGCTCAGCAATATGGCGATCGCGCCGGACGGCAGGGTGATCCCTTGTCAGAGCTGGCTCGACGGAAAATCCGATCTCGGCAATCTTCTGACCGGAGATCTGCGGAAGATCTGGGAACATCCGCTCTGCCGGAAACTGCGCGCCATGAATGAGGAAGAGGCCGACGGATGCCCCTTCCGGAGAGGAGGTGTGATCGGATGAAAGACAAGAAAAGCAAAGCAAAAACGCCAGAAGAGCAGATGGAACTGCTGAAAAAGAAAAGAAAATTTCCGAAGAAAAGTATGATCTGGCTTTCGATCCTGATCGCATTTCAGATTTTTCTGATCCTCTTCGCCGTTTTCTTTCAGCCGGAGCCGAGGGATATTATCCGCAATTACGAGATTACCGCTGAGCCGAACGAAAACGGAACGCTCTCGCTTACTTATTCGCTCCGCTGGCTTCCGAAGGACACCGCGGAGCCGCTCACCTGGGTAAAGATCGGAATGGCGAACGCCGATTTTACGATCGACGAATCCTCGCTGACGCCGAATATCGCGAAAGCGAAAAAGGTGATCGGAGAGACCGACCGCGAGGCGTGGATCCGGCTGGATCTGGACCGGGAATACCGGGCAGGCGAGGAGCTGATCTTCTCTTTCCGCGTCACGCAGGGGCATCTTCTGACGCGGACGGACGACGGATTCTTATATGAATTCATTCCGGGATGGTTCAACGAGATCCCGGTAGAGCATTACGCTTTCCGATGGCTTTCCGAAACGGCAGCCGCCAACACGCAGGCGACCGACGGCGGTTATTATCTCTGGGAAGGCGAACTTGCCCCCGGCGGTCAGGTGGATATGCAGATCCGTTATCCCAAAGGACGGTTTGCGGCGGAGCTCGCCGGCATTCCGGACACCGCGTATGAGCCGGGGGAAAACGAACTGGCAAACGAGAAGGTCGCCGTCTGCGTACTCAGCGGATTCTTCATCCTGTTCACGGGAGTAGGAGAACTCTATCTGATCGACTGCTTCGTCTCCTATCACCGCGGAAACGGGTTCATACGGGAGCGCGGCGTATTTATCCATACCTATGGCAGAGTCAATCCCACCTATCGGAGGATGATGAGAGGAAATCCGAACGGGAAAGGCAAGGGCGGCGGCGGAATCGGGCACGGAGGCGTTGGCGGCGGATGCGCCTGCGCTTGTGCCTGTGCCTGCGCTTGCGCGGGCGGCGGCCGTGCCGGATGCAGTCAGAAGGATTTGATTCTGGTACGCAAAGAAAATAAATAAAAAATCAAAAACCGGGAGCGGCGGACGCTTCCGGTTTTTCAATGAGAAAACGGGATCAATCGGCGAGGGAGAAAACGCGGCGGGCGTTCGCCCCGGTCAGCGCGGCGCACTCCTCCTCGGAGACGCCGATCAGCGCGGCGAGGACGGCGTTCGTATAGCGGAGATTGCCCGAATGATTGAGCGTTCCGCGCAGAGGGTGCGGCGCGAGATAGGGGCAGTCGGTCTCGATCAGGAGACGGTCGCGCGGGACGACGAGCGCCGCTTCCTTCGGCTTGCGCGCGTTGGTGAAGGTCAGCGTTCCGGAGAAGGAAATATAACATCCGAGCGAGACGGCCTCTTTCGCCATTTCCGCCGAGCCGGAAAAACTGTGCAGGATCGCGGGAACGCCGGGATGCGCGCGGAGGACGTCGAGCGTATCGGCGTGGGCGTCTCTGTCGTGGATCGAGACCGGCAGACCGAGCGATCTTGCGAGATCCATCTGTGCGTGAAAATACACGAGCTGCTTTTCCCTGTCGGTATCCGGATAGTGATAGTCCAGCCCGATCTCGCCGAGGCAGACGCATTTGCTCTGCGGATCGCGGATCAGCGATTCGATATCGGAGAGCGCGTCCTCCATACGGACGGTAAGGCTCTGGCAATCGGTCGGATGAACGCCGAGGGCGGTATACATCCTCGGATAGTCCTGCGCCTGACGGACGGCAAGCCTTGAGGTTTCGGGGCTCGTTCCGATATTGATCACGTGGCTGACCGAGGTGGAAAAAAGTTCTTTGAGGATCGCATCCGCGCCGGAAGATTCCCTGGGAAAGCGATCGTCATAATAGTGCGCGTGGCTGTCAAAATACTGTATCATCATTCAAAATGTAAATTTTTATTGTCAAATCGTCTCGAAAACGAGATATTTGAGAAGGAAAAAGAGGATGAAAAAGAAGAGATACGCAAGAAAGTGAAGCGCGAAAAACTTTCCTTTCGGGACGCCGAGATCCTCAAACGCCGGATAAAATTTGACCGCGCGCAGGATCCCGATCACCAAAAGCGGCGTCGAGGCGATCAGCCACAGATTCCCCGGCAGAAGCACGAGGGCGGGCGGAAACAACCAGCTGAAAAGAAAGCAGAACAAGGTGTTGCGAAAAACCGCGCCGCGCGGGAGCGAGAAGCTCTTCTCTTCCCGGACCGCAGACCGCGCACGCGCCGCCTGCTGATTGACGAAGGCGCTTCCCCTCCCCGACAGAAGCGAGAGCAGGGAGATGAGCAGTCCGAGCGCCAGAAGGACGGCGCCGACGACGGGATCACCCAGCGAGAACATCGTATAAAACGCGCCGGCGAGGGTGATCGCGATACAGAGAAGGATCGGAAGGAGTACCCCTGCAAAACGGCGTTTTTTCTTCTGCGCCAGCGGCGCATTCGGGATTTCACCCGTCGTTTTTTTCATACGGTCGATTTCCTTTCAAAAGATCGCAGACCGCCGGATCGAAGAAGCGGACGGTCTGCGGAAAGATCGGGGACAGAAGGCGTCAATGCACACGCTCGCCGGGCTGCGCTTCGGGATCGGCGAAGAGGACCTTGACGTTTTCTTCGCCGGAGGCAAGGATCATACCGCGCGATTCCACGCCGCAGAGGGTCGCGGGCTTCAGGTTGGCGACCAGAATGACCTTTTTGCCGATCAGCTCTTCCGGCTTGTAGAATTTTGCGATGCCGGAGACGACCTGACGCTGTTCGTAGCCGAGATCGAGCTGAAGTTTCAGCAGTTTTTTCGCCTTCGGGACCGGCTCGCAGGCGAGGACTTTCGCCACGCGCAGCTCGACCTTTCCGAACGAATCGATGCCGATCTCCTCCTCGCGGTCGGTCGGCTCTTCGGCGGCTTTGGCAGCCGCCTTCTGCGCTTCGATCTTCTTCTGCTGCTCTTCGAGGAATTTCTGCTCGTCGATGCGGGCGAAGAGGATGGAAGCCTCTCCGAGCGGCGCGCCGGCTTTCAGATGGCCGAAGGTGAGCGCGGTCTCGTATTCCCTCTCGGAGCTGCCGAGCTGGGCGAAGATCTTCTCCGCGGTCGTCGGCATATAAGGCGTAAGGGCAACGGCGGCGATGCGCACGGTCTCAAGAAGGTTATAGAGGACGGTGCCGAGGCGATCCTTCTTTTCGGGATCTTTGGCAAGCACCCACGGGGTGGTTTCGTCGATATACTTGTTGGCGCGGCGCAGAAAGGAGAAGATCTCGGCCAGCGAGTCCGCGATATGATAGCTCGCCATCAGTTCGCGCGCGGCGTTCACGCCGGAGAGGACCGCCGTTTTCAGCTCTTCATCGAGCGGATCGGGCGCCGAGGGCGCGGGGACGACGCCGCCGAAATACTTCACTGTCATCGCGTGCGTGCGGCTGACGAGATTGCCGAGGTTGTTGGCAAGGTCGTTGTTGTATCTTGAGATCACGCTCTCGTAGGTAATCGATCCGTCCGAGTTATAGGGCATTTCGGAGAGCGCGTAGTAACGCACGCCGTCCGGGCTGAAAACCTCGGCGAGCTCGTCCGCATAGACGACGTTGCCCTTCGATTTGCTCATCTTGTCCTCGCCGAAATTGAACCACGGATGCCCGAACACTTTTTTCGGAAGCGGAAGATCGAGCGCCATCAGGAAGATCGGCCAGTAGATGGTATGGAAACGAAGGATGTCCTTGCCGATGATATGCACGTCGGCAGGCCAGTGCTTTTTGAAGAAATCGCTCTGCTCCTCATAGCTCTTGTCGGGATCGTAACCGATCGCGGTGATATAGTTGGTCAGCGCGTCCAGCCAGACGTAGACGACGTGCTTCGGATCGAAGTCCACGGGGATCCCCCATTTGAAGGAGGTACGCGAGACGCAAAGATCCTGAAGGCCGGCTTTGAGGAAATTGTTGACCATCTCCTTCTTGCGGCTTTCCGGCTCGATGAAGTCGGGATGCTCGTCGATATACGCCATCAGCCGGTCGGCGTATTTCGACATGGCGAAGAAATAAGCCTCCTCTTTCGCGCGGGCGACCGGGCGGCCGCAGTCGGGGCATTTGCCGTCGACGACCTGCGTATCGGTGAAGAAGGACTCGCACGGCGTGCAGTACCAGCCTTCATAATGACCTTTATAGATGTCTCCCTGCTCGTGAAAACGGCGAAAGATCTTTGTGACGACGCGGACGTGATCCTCGTCGGTAGTGCGGATGAAGCGGTCGTAGGACGCGCCCATAAGATCCCAGATCCCCTTGACTTCTCCGGCGACGTGGTCAACGTATTCCTTCGGGGTGACGCCGGCTTCTTTGGCGTAGTTTTCGATCTTCTGACCGTGCTCGTCGGTACCCGTACAAAAATAAACGTCTTTGCCCATCTGCCGCTGGAAGCGCGCGAACGCGTCCGCCATAATGATCTCGTAGGTATTGCCGAAATGCGGCTTGCGCGAGGCATAGGCGATGGCGGTGGTCAGATAAAAAGGTGTTTTTTCAGACATAACTCTGGCTCCTTCTCCCGCCTGCGAATGGGCAGACGGGTCAAAAAATTCTTTCAATATTGTATTTTAACACATTTTTGCGAAAAACGCAAGAGTTTGCAAGAAAAGAATTGACTTTTTCCTTTTTTAATGGTAAAATATAAGGTAGCCGAGGAAAGGAGGACGCGCTATGACGATGAAAACGCGGGATTTTGCGGCGATTTGTGAAAATGAGCCGGCAAAAGAACGCACGGCGCACGCGATCCGCACCTCCACTCTGCCGCACGCGCTCCTGCTCTGCGGTCTGAAAGGCTCCGGCAAGCACAGTTTTGCCCTGCAGATCGCGGCGGCGCAGAACTGCGAAAACAGGAATTCGGAAAATACGGCGATCCCCTGCGGGATCTGTTCCTGCTGCAGGCGGATCCTTTCCCATAACCATCCGGACGTCAAGACGCTCGGAAAAACTTCCGGCAAGGCGACCATCGGCGTCGGCGAGCTGCGCCTCTTCCGGGAGGATATGTTCCTCTCGGCGACCGAAGCCGACAGTAAGATCTACATTATCGAGGACGCGGAGGATATGACGCCGCAGGCGCAGAACGCTCTGCTGAAGGTGCTGGAAGAGCCGCCGCGCGGCGTATATATTTTTCTGCTCGCCGAGAGCACCGATAAAATACTCTCCACCGTCCGCTCGCGCGCACAGCTTTTGCGAATGCAGCCGATTCCCGACGCGGCGCTCGGAGAATGGCTGAAAGCCTCGGTTCCGGAGGCAAAGCGCATGGCGCTCGCCTCTCCCGACCGCTTCGGTTCGCTGATCCGCTTTTCCGAAGGACGGATCGGACGGGCGAAGGAACTGCTCGATCCGAAAACGCTGGAACTGCGCGAGGCGGAAAACGCGGTCGTCTCCGACCTGATCGAAGCGATGCGCACCCGTGCGCCCTATACCGAACTCTATCGCGCGGTGCAGTCTCTTCCGCAGAAGCGCGAGCCGCTCTGCGACGCGCTGGAGCTGCTTCTGATCGCCGTCCGGGATATGATCGTCTGCACCCGTGCGGAGGCAGGCACGCTCTTCTTCCGGGACAGCGAGGAAGCGGCAGCGGCGGCGGGCAGGATCGGCGAGAGGCGGCTCGGCGCGATCTCGGACGCGGTGTCCGCCGCGCTGGACGACGCCGGAAAATACGTAATGATCCCTACTCTGCTTGCCGATCTCACTTATCGGATCGCGGCAAGCGGATCAAACCAGATAGAAAGATGAAAGATATGAGCAAAGAAAATTTCAATTTTTACAGAGCCCCGAAACCGGGGAAAGAAAGCAAAGAGCCGAAGCAGGCGAAAGAGAAAGCGGGAGCCGATCCCTTCGCCGAAGAGCCGGCGGCGCTTCCGCTGAACGCGGACGGTACGGTCACGGTCGTCGGCGTGAATTTCCGGAACGCCGGGAAGGTCTATTCTTTTCATCCGGCAGGGCTTGCGCTGAAGGCGGGCGACCGCGTGATCGTGGAAACCTCGCGCGGGATCGAACTCGGAACGGTCAAGACCGAGCCGAACGATATTCCCGCCGCCAAAGCCAACGCGCCGCTGAAAAACGTCCTGCGGATCGCGACCGAGGAGGATCTGCAGCGGGACGAGCGCAACCGCGAGCTGGAGCGCGACGCCGCGATCCTCTGCAAGAAGAAGATCGCCGCCCACAAGCTCGGCATGAAGCTGGTCGCCGCAGAATATACCTTCGATAATTCCAAACTGATCTTCTATTTCACCTGCGAATCGCGCGTGGATTTCCGGGAACTCGTCAAGGATCTCGCGTCCACCTTCCGCACGCGCATCGAACTGCGCCAGATCGGTATCCGGGACGAGGCGAAGCTGATGGGCGGCATCGGCACCTGCGGGCGTAAGCTCTGCTGTGCGGGATTCCTCAGCGATTTCGTTCAGGTTTCGATCAAGATGGCAAAGGAGCAGAACTTCTCGCTCAATTCGGCGAAGGTCTCCGGCGTTTGCGGAAGGCTGATGTGCTGTCTCTCCTATGAACACAGCACCTACGAGGAAGCCATCAAGGTCACCCCGCCGACCGGATCGTTCGTCCGCACCGAGGACGGAGAGGGATATATCACCGAGATCCGTCCGCTCGCCGCCGAGGTCAAGGTCCGCATCACGAACGACAAGGACAAAGAGGTCTCGAAATTCTACCCTGCCGAGTCGATCACCGTTCTGCGCCTGCCGCAGAAAAAAGAGGATAAGAAGGGCGACAAGGGGCAGAAGGAAGCGAAGGAAGAGTCCGCCGAGGAATAATTTCTCCTTCGGTCGGCAGATCGAGAGTTAGCGGAGGCTACCTGAACTTGGCAAAAAATTTTGTATTTTTTTTGCAAAAAGACTTGATTTTTTCCGAAGATATGATACAATAAAGTAGACCAAAACATAAGGGAGGTTTACCAGAATGGCTTACAAAATTTCCGATGAGTGCATCTCCTGCGGAGCATGCGCTGAAAACTGCCCCGTCGGTTGCATTTCCGAGGGCGACGGCAAGTACGTAATCAACGCGGATGAGTGCATCTCCTGCGGCACCTGCGCAGACATTTGCCCCGTTGGAGCACCCGCCGAGGAATGATCCGGCACAAAGCGTTCGCCCGGCCGGGCGGGCGCTTTTTCTGAATGATTCGGTATGGATGCTTTTGGCATCCGAAAAGGATAGATATGATGGATCTTGCAGCGCCGCTCGGCGAACATGAGAAAATCGAACAAGTCAACGACGGCATCCGCCTGATCTCGCGGACCGACGGGCTGAATTTCGGGACCGACGCGCTTTTGCTCGCCGGCTACGTGGCGTCCGCCGGACGGTTTGAGACGGCGATCGAGATCGGGAGCGGAACGGGGATCGTTTCGATGCTCCTGCTCGGCCGCGAGCGCGTCGGAGAGATCACGGCGGTGGAAGTCCAGAAGGAATACGCCGACCTGACGCGCCGCAACGCAGAACTGAACCGTATGGACGACCGGCTTGACGCGATCGAAGCCGACGTGCGCGATTTCAGCCCGAAGCGGCAGGTCGATCTGGTCTTCTCCAATCCCCCGTATATGAAGGCGGACAGCGGGCGCGGATGCGCCACCGATTTTAAGCAGATCGCGCGGCACGAGGTCCACGGAACGATCGAAGAGCTGCTCGCCTCGGCGGCAAGGCTTCTCAAATACGGCGGAACGCTTGCGCTGGTTTACCGCCCGGATCGCCTCGCCGACCTGCTCTGCGCGATGCGGAACGCCGGGATCGAGCCCAAAAAGACAACTTTTGTTTACGCAGACAGCGAGAGCGAACCGGCGCTCGTTCTTGTGCTCGGAAAGCGCGGAGGAAAGCCCGGAGTGCGCGTTACGCCGCCGCTTTTGCTCTACACGGATCCCGCGAACAGAGAATACACCCCCGCGATGCAATATCTGATGGAATACGGCGCGCTGCCGAAAATCTATTCCGGAAAGTGAGACGGAAATGGCGGAACAGGAAAAGAACAGGACCGAAGAGGCGACGCTGTATCTGGTCGCGACTCCGATCGGCAATCTCGCCGATATTTCCGACCGGGCGAAGAAGGTCCTCTCCGAGGTCGATTTTATCGCCGCGGAGGACACCCGGAATACGGCGAAGCTTCTCGCCTGCCTCGGCATCGAAGGCGAGCTTGTCAGTTATCACGAACACAATAAAAAGCAAAGCGGCGCGCGCATTCTCGCGCGGCTGCTGAACGGCGAGAGCTGCGCTCTCGTGACCGACGCCGGTATGCCGGCGATCAGCGATCCCGGAGAGGATATGGTACGGCTCGCGGCGGACGCCGGCGTTCCCGTGCGGATCGTTCCGGGCGCCTGCGCCGCCGTTTCCGCCCTTGCGCTCTCGGCGCTTTCCACCCGCAGATTCTGCTTCGAGGGATTTCTCTCCCCGATCCGAGGCGAGCGGAAAAAGCGGCTCGACGCGCTGAAGAAGGAAGAGCGGACGATGATCCTTTACGAAGCGCCGCACAAGCTGAAAACCACGCTTGCCGATCTGCTCGAAAGCTTCGGGGGCGAGCGGAAGATCTCGCTCTGCCGGGAGCTGACGAAGCGCAACGAGGAGGTCATGCGGACGACGGTCGGAGAAGCCGTCGCGTTTTATGAGCAGAACGAGCCGCGCGGCGAATACGTGCTGATCCTCGAAGGCGCGGCGGAAGCCGGCGTCTGCCTCACGGAGGAGAATCCGCTCTGCGCGCTCCCGCCGCAAGATCACGTCGCGGCGTATGAGGAGCAGGGGCTTTCGCGTATGGACGCGATCAAAGCCGCCGCCAAAGACCGCGGCATGGCAAAATCCGATCTTTATGCGCTGCTAAACCGCAAATAAGCAAACAATTCTTTACATTTACATTCTTCATTCAGAAAGGAAACTCCATTATGAAACTTCGCGCACCGTCGATTCCGCTGATCACAGTGGATCCCTATTTCTCGGTCTGGTCTCCGAGCGAAAACCTGAACCATCGCGAAACCGTCCATTGGACGGGAGCGAAACAGCCGATCGTCGGTACGGTCAATATCGACGGCGAGCAGCTGCTCTTCCTCGGATATAACCGCGATATGCGCAAGATCCCGCAGGTGACGATGGACGTCAACGCCCTTTCTACCTTTTATACTTTTGAGAACGAGAAAATCCGTCTTTTCGTCCGCTTCATGACGCCGCTGCTCCTCGGAAAGTATGAAATTCTTTCCCGACCGGTCTCCTATCTCGCGGTTTCTTACGAAAAGAAGGATCCTTCGGTCAAGGACGTATCGGTCGAGATCCGCGTCTCCTCGCAGCTCTGCATGAACCGCGTGCGCGAGATGCCGGTCAGGACGGAGGAGGCGAAGATCGACGGCGCCGTCGGCGCGCGGATGGGCACCGAAAAGCAGGACGTGCTGAACCGCTCCGGGGACGATCTGCGGATCGACTGGGGATATTTCTATCTTGCGACGGCAGGGGACGGCAAGGTCGGCGTCGGAAACGTATGGTCGCTTTACGGGTCGAAACTGATCGGCGAGAGCGCGCCCGAGCTCCGTCCGGCGGACAGCCACAAGGACACCCCGTTCGGGACCGGCTCTGTCCTCTTCCTCGATCTCTGCGCGCCGCTTACCGAGGGGGAAGAAAAACTGATCCTCTTCGCTTACGACGATATCCGCTCGATCAACTATTTCGGAAAACAGCTTCCCTCTTATTGGAATAAAGACGGCAAGACGATCGAGGCAGCGATCGCCGAGGCGATCGCCGATTATCCGGCGCTCAAAGAGGAGTGCGACGCCTTCTCGGACAAACTGATCGCGGACGCCTATATGGCAGGCGGCGAAAAATACGCCGATCTGCTCTCGCTTGCCTATCGGCAGGTCATCGCGGCGCACAAACTCGCCGTGACCGAAGAGGGCGAGCTGATCTGGATCTCGAAGGAGTGCTTCTCGAACGGCTGCGCCGCGACGGTGGACGTCTCTTATCCTTCGATCCCGCTTTTCCTGCTCTACGATCCCGAACTTGTGCGCGCCATGATGCGCCCGATCTACCGTTTCGCCGCGAGCCGGGAATGGAAATTCGATTTCGCGCCGCATGACGCCGGGCAGTATCCGCTCGTCACCGGGCAGGTCTACGGTCTGCGCGAGGGCGGTCTTCTCGAAAACATGCAGATGCCGGTCGAAGAGTGCGGAAATATGATCCTG
>CADBPA010000149.1 GCA_902796505.1 uncultured Ruminococcus sp. | reverse complement strand
CGGGCGGCAGGGAAGAGGCCTTCGCCTTCATCGACGCGCTGAAGATCTTCTCGCTTCTCGCCAACGTCGCCGACGTCAAGTCGCTCGTCATCCACCCGGCGACCACCACCCACTCCCAGCTCACCCCCGAAGAACTCGCCGATCAGAACATCACCGAAAGCACGATCCGCCTCTCGATCGGCACCGAACATATCGACGATATCATAGCCGATCTTGACCGCGGATTTGCCGCCGTCCGGGCGCTCCCGAAGAATTAAAATCTCATATTTGTAAAGTATTCTTTGCAAAACAAAGAGAAAACAAGGCTTTTCCGCTTGGAAAAGCCTTGCTTTTTTGAAGAAAAGCGAGATCGGTTTTTTGCTTTATTTTCCGCGCGTGCCGTCGATCAGCGGCGTGCTTTTTCTGTACTCGCCCGGTGTGCAGCCGTACTGCTCGCGGAAATTGCGGTTGAAACTGCGCAGCGATCTGTAACCCGACTCGACGGCGCATCCGAGGATATTCTTTTCTCCGTCCCGGAGCAGCCCTGCGGCGTGGCCGAGGCGGCGGAGGCTGACGTAGCGGTGGTACGCCATCCCGGTCGTTTTGCGGAAATAGCGGCAGAGATAGGAGGGATCGTAGCCGAGCGCGCGCGAAAGATCGCCGAGCGAACATTCGCCGGTATGGTTTTCGTCGATGAAGGAAAAGATCTTCGCGAGAAGGTCGTCTCCCACCGTCCGGGGCGAAAAGGCGGTCTGCTCCTCAAGGCACGCGGCGGCGGAGTAGAGAAGCCCCTTCATCGCCGTTTGCGAGGCGTTCCCGCGCAGCTCGGACAGCGCGCAGAAGAGCGGCGGAGGCAGGCGAAAGCGCGGACAGTCGGGCGCCGCCCCGCGATGCGATGAGGCGAAGGCGCGGATCAGGTCGGGCGGAAAGATGAAGAGCGTGTGCCGGGAGGCCGTCGAGGTGAGGCCGTGCGGCTGGTGCGGCAGGATCAGAACCGCCTCGCCCGCGCGCGTGAGATATTCGACCCCGCCGACGTTGACGGTCATCTCCCCGGCGGTCAGAAGGATCAGTTCGCAGCAGCGGTGGACGTGGATCGGATAGGAGAAGTTCTCCCCCTCCTCCCGGCGGAAATATCCGTCCGCGCCGATGTGTTGGCTCTCGTAAAACATAGATCCTCCCGAAAAATCAATTTTTGTCCTATTATTATAACCTCTTTGGCTTGAAATGTCAAGAGTTTTCTGCTACAATGAGAGCAAAAGGAGGAAAAGCGATGAAAAAACCATCCTATTATATCGGCGCCGATCTCGGCACCTCCTCGCTCAAGCTTCTGCTCGTCGACGGGGAGGGGAAGATCCTGCGCTGCGTCTATCGCGGCTACCCGGTCTCTTATCCTCAGCCCGGCTTCAGCGAGCAGGATCCCGGACTCTTCCGCGACGCCTTCTTTTCGGGCGTCCCCGAACTGCTTTCGGGCTTCGACCGCACCGCCGTCGCAGGCGTCGGGATCGCCGGGCAGATGCACGGACTTGTGATCCTCGACCGGGAGGATCGCCCGATCCGTCCGGTTATCCTCTGGAACGACGGCCGCACCGCCGCCGAGACCGAGCGGCTGAACGGCGAGTTCGGCAGGGGGAAGCTTGCCCGGCTGACCGGAAATATCGCCTTCGCCGGATTTACCGCGCCGAAACTGCTCTGGCTGCGCGAGCATGAGCCGGAAAACTTTTCGCGCATCGAAAAGATCATGCTCCCGAAGGACTATCTGACCTATCTTCTGACCGGCGTCCACGCGACCGATCCCTCCGACGCCTCCGGCACGCTCCTCTACGACGTGGCAAAAAGGCGCTGGTCGGGGGAGATGATCGACTACTGCGGTATCCGCGAAGAAATGTTACCGAAAGTTTACGAAAGTTATGAAACGGTCGGGGGCGTGCGGCGCGAGATCGCCGATCTGCTCGGCATTCCCGAAGGCACTCCGGTGGTCGGAGGAGCCGGGGACAATGCGGCGGCAGCCGTCGGGATGGGCGTCGTGCGCGAGGGGCTTTGCAATATCTCGCTCGGCACGTCCGGCACCGTCTTTCTTCCGCTCTCCCGCTTCGCCGCCGATCCGACGGGCGCTCTGCACGCCTTCGCCGACGCGACCGGCGGCTTCCACCTCATGGGCTGTATCCTCTCGGCGGCGTCCTGCCAGAGCTGGTTTTGCGAAAGCGTTCTCGGCCACACCGATTTCGCCGCCGAGGCGGCAGCCGTCCCGGAGGAGCTGATCGGCAGAAACCCGGTCTTCTTCCTGCCCTACCTGATGGGCGAGCGCAGTCCGATCAACGATACCGCGGCGCGCGGTGTGTTCCTCGGTATGACGCCGAAGACCGGTCGCTCGCATCTCTATCTTTCGGTCCTCGAAGGGGTGGCGTTCGCCATCCGCGACAATATCGAGGTCGCGCGCAGGCTCGGCGTCTGCCCGGACGAAAGCTTTCTCTGCGGCGGCGGCGCGAGGTCGGCGCTCTGGCGGAGGATCCTCGCCGCGGTGCTGAATATGCCGATGCTCCTGCCCGCCGCCGAGGAAGGCCCCGGATACGGCGCGGCGATGCTCGCCATGGTGGGCGCCGGCGCATACCGAACGGTCGCCGATTGCGCCGCACGGGTCGCCTCTCTGCGCGCAAAAGTGCTGCCGGAGGAGGGGCTTGTGCGCCTCTATGAAGAGCGCTATCAAAAATACCGGCTGATCTATCCCGCCCTCAAAGAACTCTATCCGAAACTGCTGTAAATCAAAGGAGAAAGAATATGGACCGCTATTTTGAAAATATTCCCGAAATCCGGTACGAAGGAAAGGACAGCAAGAATCCCTTCGCCTTCCGCTACTACGACAAGGACCGGATCGTCCTCGGCAAACCGATGCGCGAGCATCTGCCCTTCGCGATGGCGTGGTGGCACAACCTCTGCGCCGCCGGCACCGATATGTTCGGCAGAGACACCGCCGATAAGTCCTTCGGCGAAGTCCCCGGCAGTATGGCGCACGCAAAGGCGAAGGTCGACGCCGGGTTTGCGTTCATGAAGAAACTCGGCGTGGAATACTTCTGCTTTCACGACGTCGATCTCGTTCCCGAAGCCGAGGATATCAAGGAGACCAACCGCCGCCTCGACGAGATCTCCGACTATATCGTCGAAAAGATCCGAGAGACCGGTATCCGCTGCCTCTGGGGAACGGCGAATCTCTTCTCGAATCCCCGGTATATGAACGGCGCGGGGAGCACGAACTCCGCCGAGGTCTATTGCTTCGCCGCCGCGCAGATCAAGAAAGCGCTCGACCTGACGGTGAAGTTCGGCGGCCGCGGATACGTTTTCTGGGGCGGCAGAGAAGGCTATGAAACGCTGCTCAATACCGATATGAAGTTCGAGCAGGATAACATCGCGCGCTTGATGAAGATGGCGGTGGAGTACGGCCGCTCGATCGGCTTTACCGGCGATTTCTACATCGAGCCGAAGCCGAAGGAGCCGATGAAGCATCAATACGATTTCGACGCGGCGACCGCGATCGGTTTCCTCCGCCGCTACGGGCTCGACCGGGATTTCAAGCTGAATATCGAAGCCAACCACGCCACCCTTGCCGGCCACAGCTTCCAGCACGAGCTGCGCGTCAGCGCGATGAACGGTATGCTCGGCTCGATCGACGCCAATCAAGGAGACGATCTGCTCGGCTGGGATACCGACGAGTTCCCCTTCAACGTCTACGAAAGCACCCTTTGTATGTACGAAGTCCTGAAGGCGGGCGGCCTCACCGGCGGCTTCAATTTCGACGCGAAAAACCGCCGTCCGAGCAACACCCCGGAGGATATGGTTTACGGCTATATTCTCGGCATGGACACCTTCGCCCTCGGACTTCTGAACGCCGCGAAGCTGATCGAGGAAGGCGAGCTTGACGCCTTCGTCCGGAATCGCTACGCAAGCTTCCGCGAGACCGATCTCGGCCGTCGGATCCTGTCGGGCGGCGAAACGCTCGCCTCGCTTTCCGCCGAAGCCGAGCGCCTCGGCAAACCGACTCCCCCCGAAAGCGGCAGAGCCGAGTATCTCGAAGGACTGCTCAACCGCGCGATGTTCTCCTGAAAGGAGGAAAAACGATGGACTTTCGTGAGCGGGCAAAAGCCCTTGTCGCCGAAATGACGCTCGACGAGAAGATCTCGCAGATGCGCTATAACGCCCCCGCGATCGAGCGGCTCGGCATTCCGGCGTACAATTGGTGGAACGAAGCGCTCCACGGCGCCGCGCGCGCCGGGCTTGCCACCGTCTTTCCGCAGGCGATCGCGATGGCGGCGAGCTTCGATCCGCAGCTTCTTCGGCAGGTCGCCTGCGCGATCTCGGACGAGGCGCGCGCCAAGTACAACGAATTCAAAAAATTCGGCGACACCCGCATCTATCAGGGGCTGACCTTCTGGTCGCCGAATATCAATCTCTTCCGCGATCCGCGCTGGGGAAGAGGACACGAGACCTACGGCGAGGATCCCTACCTCACCGCGAAAATGGGCGCCGCTTTCGTCAAGGGTTTGCAGGGGGAAGGGAAATACCGCAAACTCGACGCGACCTTGAAGCATTTCGCCGTCCACAGCGGCCCGGAAGACCTGCGCCATAGCTTTGACGCGCGCGTCTCGGACGAGGACCTTTACGGCAGCTATCTCGAAGCCTTCCGATCCATTATCGAAGAGGCGAAACCCGCCGCGGTCATGGGCGCGTATAACCGCACGAACGGCGAGCCTTGCTGCGCAAGCGAGACGCTTTTGCAAACAATTCTTCGCAAAAAGTTTGGTTTTGAAGGCTACGTCGTCTCGGACTGCGGCGCGATCGCCGATATTCACGCGCACCACAAAGTGACGAAAACGCCTGCCGAAAGCGCCGCGCTCGCCGTCCGGTGCGGCTGCGATCTCAATTGCGGAGAGGCGTATCTCTGGCTGCGCGCCGCCTATGAGGACGGGCTGGTCGGAGAGGAGAAGATCACCGAGTCGGTCGAGCGGCTGATGGAAGCGCGCCTGCGGCTCGGAATGTTTGCCGACGATTGCCCCTACGACGATATCCCCTACGACGTCGTCTCCTGCGAAGCGCACCGCGCGCTCAACCGCAAAATGGCGCAGGAGTCGATCGTTCTGCTGAAAAACAACGGGATCCTCCCCCTGAAACCGACCGGGACGATCGCCGTCATCGGTCCGACCGCCGACGACAAAATGGTCCTTCTCGGCAATTACAACGGCACGCCGGATCGCTATTCCACCCTTCTGCGCGGCATTCAGGACGCTTTCCGGGGCAGAGTCTACTACGAGCGCGGCTGTGATTTTTGCCACACCGACGAGACCACCCCGGCGTGGAGCGAGCATCCCCTCCGCCCGGCGATCGTCGCGGCGACGCGGGCGGACGCCGTGATCCTCTGCCTCGGCATCACGCCGATGATGGAAGGCGAAGAGGGCGAACACGGCGCGGGCGGCGACAAGACCACCCTTGCTCTGCCGGCGTCCGAACTTGAACTTCTGCGCGAGATCAAAAAGACCGGAAAGCCGATCGTCTGCGTGCACGTCAGCGGCAGTTGTATGGCGCTCGGCGAGATCGACGAAAGCTGCGACGCGGTCGTCCAATGCTTCTATCCCGGCGCCGAAGGCGGCAACGCCCTCGCCGATATTCTCTTCGGGCGCGTCTCGCCCTCCGGCCGCCTGCCGGTCACCTTCTATCGCTCGGACGCCGATCTGCCGCCCTTTGAAGATTACAGTATGAAAAACCGAACCTACCGCTTCTTTGAGGGCGATCCGCTCTACCGCTTCGGGCACGGACTTACCTACGCCGATATCCGCGAGGAGTGGACCGACGAGCGCAGCGTCCGGGTGGAAAACCGCGGCGGGTTGGAGACCGATTATACGGTCCTCCGCTTTGCGAAGGAGACGCCGCACGCCCTCTGCGGCATCCGCCGCGTCCACCTCGCCCCCGGCGAGAGCGTTACCGTCGATTTCTGATCCGCCGTGGCGCATTCCCTTGCCGCGTAGCGCCTTGCGCCTTGACTACTGTCGGATCGCATCGGAAAAACGCGGAAAAAGAAAACAATTCTTTGCATTTTACATCAAAATTCAGCCTTTGATAAGAAAACCGCCCCGGATCTCCGGGGCGGCGCTTTTGT
>CADBPA010000148.1 GCA_902796505.1 uncultured Ruminococcus sp. | reverse complement strand
TGCAGGCAGAAGAAGCGATAGACCATCGGGTCGTAGCCCTTTTCTTTGAGGAGCGAGACGGTAAGAAATTCGCCCTTCGACTTGCTCATTTTGCCCGAGGTGGTGTTCAGGTGCAGAACGTGCATCCAGTAGTTGCACCACTTGTGCCCGAGGTATGCTTCGGACTGCGCGATCTCGTTGGTATGGTGCGGGAAGGCGTTGTCAATGCCGCCGCAGTGGATGTCGAGCCGCTCGCCAAGATACTTCATGCTGATGCAGGAGCACTCAATGTGCCAGCCCGGGTAGCCAAGCCCCCATGGGCTCTCCCATTTGAGCTCCTGGTCGTCGAATTTCGATTTGGTGAACCAAAGAACGAAATCGGCTTTGTTGCGCTTGTTCCCATCGGCTTCGACGCCTTCGCGGACGCCGACTTCGAGGTCTTCCTCCTCAAAGTTGTGGAATACATAATACTGTTCGAGCTTCGAGGTATCAAAATAGATGTTCCCGCCCGCTTCATAGGCGTATCCCTTTTTGAGCAGCTCCGAGATCACGCGGATGAATTCGTCAATGCAGGAGGTTGCGGGAACGACCTTATCGGGACGGCGAATGGCGAGCGCTTCACAATCGGCAAAAAAAGCGTCGGTGTAGAACTTTGCCACTTCCATGACGGTTTTGTGCTCGCGCTTGGCGCCTTTGAGCATCTTGTCCTCGCCGGTGTCGGCGTCGCTCGTCAGGTGTCCGACGTCGGTGATATTCATCACACGGGTGACGTCATAGCCGAGATAGCGCAGATATTTTTCCAGCACGTCCTCCATGATGTAGGTGCGGAGGTTGCCGATATGCGCATAGTGATAGACGGTCGGACCGCAGGTGTACATCGAAACCTTGCCGGGGACGTTGGGAACGAACTCCTCCCGCTCGTGGGACAGAGAATTATAAAGAAGCATATTGACCTGCTTTCCGGCGGCGATCCGCCTCGTGATTTTTTATCGGCATTCCGGGACGCGCCGCCGAACACGCGGCGTACTGCCCGAAACTACCCTATTTTATTTTATTATACACATCTTTCGCGCTTTTGTCAAGAGATTTGCGCGCAATCGCGCGGCGTCCGGCGCAATCTTACCGCGGATGCGGGATAAAAAGCAAAAAACGCGCTCCGGGAGGATCGCGCCGATCTTTTCGCGGAAAGGGGTTGACTTCGGACGAGGAATCGCGCATCGCGGCGGAATCCGACGGCAGCCACAGAAAATCAGGGCGGCGACGACTTCGGTCATAATTTTTTCCTTTCCGATACGGCGATCGGGAGGTTTCCCGTCATTTTCCGCGCAGCGACCGCGCGAGCAGGGCGAGGCGGGGGTAGTTCTCCTCAAAAAAGGCGCGATAGGCTTCGCAGAAGCGGTATTCCCCGGCAGTTCTCTCCCGGCGGCAGCCGCCCCGGCAGAGCGCAAACCAGCGGCAGGCGCGGCATTTTTCGGGGATCTGCGCCGAGGCGCGGAGGAAGGCTTTCGCGCGGTCGGAGGAGAGCAGGTCGGCGAAGGAGGACGTGAGGATATTGCCGAGGCGGTCGGCGTCCGAGGAATAGAAATCGCAGGGGTAGACCGAGCCGTCCGCCTCGATCACGGGATTTTGCGAGCAGACGCCGCGCATCGCGCAGTTTTCCGGTTCGCCTCCGAGAAGGATCGAGAGAAAATTGTCGAAGATCCGCACACGGGTCGGCTCTCCGGCGAGAAGATCGCGTTCATAGAGCGAAAAGGTCTCCCGGAGAAAAGCGGCGTAATGCGCGGCGGTCGGGGCAAAGGATTCGCCCTCCCCGGTCGGCAGACAGGGGATGAACTGCAGATAGCGATGCTCCCTCAGCGATCCGTAAATTTCGCCCGGCGCCTGCGCCGCCTCGTCGGTGATCACGCAGAGGATATTGTACGGAACGCGGCGGCGGCGGAGAATTTCGACGGCGGAGCAGACTCCGGCATAGCTTCCTTCGCCTCCCGGCCGCTTGCGGTGGCGGTCATGGATCGGCGCGGTGCCGTCCAGCGAGATCCCGACGAGAAAATTTTCGCGCGCGAAAAACTCCGCCCATTCGTCGTTCAGGAGCAGTCCGTTGGTCTGGATCGTATGGCGGATCGAAAGGGGGCTGCGCCTCTTTTGGTTTTCGCTTTTTTCGAGCGCAAGAAAACGGCGGAAGAAATCGACGCCGGCGAGCGTCGGCTCGCCGCCCTGAAAGGCGAAGGTCAGATCGCCGTCGGCTTCCGCGACCGCGCGAGAGACAAGGGCTTTTGCCACCCGGTCGGACATTCGTTCGGGCAGATTTTTTCGCCCTTCGGCGATCGGCGCATAGAAGCAGTAATCGCATCGGCAGTTGCAGAGCGACGACATAGGTTTCACCAAAAGATGTAGCGGCACGGCGGTCTCCTTTCGGGGCTTTTCGCGGGGGCGTGTCGCTTTTTCGGGAAAAAGGGCGCACCCGTGCGGCGTTTATTCGGCTTCGGGATAGAGGATAAAATCGGCGTAAAGCCGCCTCTCATACCACGGATCAAAGGAGGCGGCAAGCCACGCGCCGAGTTCGCGGCGCAGAAAGAGCAGGTCTTCTTCGGGAATGGCGGCAAAGGGGAGGGGGAGCATCTCATACGGATCGCGTTCGAGATCGAAGAGAAGCGGATCTTTATAATTTGCCTCATCGCCGTAGCTGATCGTCAGCAGATAGCGGTCGGTGCGCACGCCCTTGCGCTTCTGCTGAACGAAGAGCGCCGAGCGCGGCCGCTCCCCCTCCCCGCCGAGGAGGATCGCCGAATAATCGCGCCCTTCCATCCCGTCCGGGAGGGGGAGGTCGGCGAGGCGGAGCAGCGTCGGCATCATATCCGCGCCGGTCAGAAGCAGGCGATCCACCCGGTGGGGGATCTTGCCGGGGTAACGGATGACGAAGGGGATCGCGGTCGCCTCCTCATAGGGGACGTTTTTCGCCATCAGGCCGTGGCTGCCAAGCATTTCGCCGTGGTCGGAAGTAAAGACGACGATGGTATTTTCGCGCTCGCCGATCTCGTCGAGCGCCGCGAGCAGACGGCCGACGCAGCGGTCGATCCCGGTGACGTGCGCGTAATAGACTCTTGTATTTTCGAGGAAGGTCTCGTCCTCCTTCGCGACGTTTTCGCGAGGGGGTTTTCGTTTTTCATAGCCGTCGTACGCCGCGTAGTCGGTATCCTCCCTGCCGCGATAGGGCGAGTGGGGCGGATTGTAGCTGACGAAGAGGGCGAAGGGCTTCTCCGAATCGCGCTCACAGGAGGCGTTTTTCAGGAAGCGGACGGCGACGTCGGTCTCGTGATCCGGCGTCCACACGCCGGCGGGCGGCTGATGGCGGACCATATTTTTATCCCAGTAATGCGGCGCGCGTACCGCCGGCTCGCCGGGATCGGTGCGGAAAACGTCGTAGGTATTGTAGGCGTAAAGAAAGTCGATTCCGCGGCTGCGCTCGGGGCGGATCAGGGTATCCCAGCAGGCGGTATTGCTCTCCGGGCTTCCGTCCGGGAAATAACGCGCGCCGTCGTAGCCGGGATCATTCCCGATATAGTTACCGTCCCGGTCAAACTCCGCCCTTGGCTCTTCGAGATGCCATTTCCCGACGTATCCCACCGAATAGCCCTGTTCGGCAAGCGTATCGGTCAAGGTCGGAATATCGCCGCGCAGCTCGTCCTTTCTGCCGGGGGCGCAGTTCTGCCAGACGCCGTTATGCGCCGGGTACTTTCCAGAAAAGAGCATGGCGCGGAAGGGACTGCAGACCGGGTAGGACGAGTAGGCGCCGCTCACCAGCGTGCCGTCCTCTGCGAGCGAATCGAGATGCGGCGTGGCGACCGGATCGGGCGCGCCGAGCAGATAGGAGCGGTACTCCTCCTTCTGCCAGAGGCTCATCGCCGATTTGCGGTGCTGATCGCTGAAAACGAACAGAATATTCGGACGACCGGACATAAAAGCAACCTCCCATGAAAATCTTAAAGATGAAACAGATAGCCGACGCCGATCCCCGCCGCCGCGGCAAGCAGGAGCAGAAGGATCGGAGAGGGGGATTTTTTCAACAGTTTTTTCAGCAGAAGCGCGACAGCGCCGACGCCGAGAAAGAAGAAAAATTCGAGAAAATGGAAAGAAAAGTTTACGTTTTCGCCGAAATCCGCGCATTGGCGGATCAGCATGGTCAGCCCGGTCGCAAGGATCAGACCGACGACGGCAGGTCGAACGCCGCCGAGAAACGCGCCGACGGCGGGGCGCTTCATCAGATTTTTTGCGGCGAGGCAGATCAAAAGGATAATGAGGAACGCCGGGAGGATCACGCCGAAGGTGGCGATCAGCGCGCCGGGAAAACCCGCCTGCCCTGCGCCGACGAAGGTCGCCATATTGACGGCGATCGGACCGGGGGTGGACTCGGCGACGGCGACAAAGTTCAGAAATTCCTCTTCGGTCATCCAGCCGTTTTCGGTCACCTTTTCGGAGAGCAGCGAGATCATGCCGTATCCGCCGCCGAAGGAGACCGCACCGATCTCAAGAAAGGTCAGAAAGAGTCTGAGAAGGATCATACGCTCCCTCCTCTCTTCGCGCGGATGCGTGAGATACCGTAAACGGCGAGACCGACGGCGCCTCCGATGAGGATATAAAAGACGGTGGAAAACTTCACCGAAAACAGCGAGAAGAGGACCATCAAAAGGATCGTCGCGCCGCAGAGGACGCGCGAGAGCAGATTCTTTTTCATTCCGCAGAGAAGACGGACGCCTGCCGACAGAATCAGATAAACGACCGCGATCCGGATGCCGAAAAAGGCGTATTTGACTACTTTTATTTGCATAAACGCGTCATAGAACAGCGAGATCAGCAGGATGATCGCAAAAGAGGGGATACAGACCGCGAGCGTTGCGACCGCCGAGCCTGCGACGCCGGCAAGCTGATAGCCGATATAGGTCGCCGCGTTGACGGCGATGGGGCCGGGGGTGGACTCGGCGATCGCGACCATATCGAGAAACTCGTCCTTGCCGAGCCAGCCCTTTTTCGTGACGAACTCGTTTTCGAGCAGAGCGATCATCACGTATCCGCCGCCGAAGGTGAAGAGCCCGATCTTCAGCATCGTGAAGAACAGGCGCAGAAGAAGTTTTGCTTTTTTCATCCTTGCTTTGCTTTCTCCTTTCCGCTTACGCCGAAACCGGCGGCGCCGATCGACCGGCAAATCGAGCCGGCCGCGCCGACAGACGGCGCCATGTCTCTGAAGGCCTGCGCCTGCCGACTTCTTTTTCTCTATTATACCATCTTCCTTTGGCAAAATCAAGTGCCGATTTTCCTTTGAGGCAAATAGCGCGAGATCCGGGCGGAGATCGCCGCCGAAAAGCGGGCGCATACGTCCTTCAAAAACCGCCGCAAAGAGCGAAAGCGGGGAGTTCAAAAACCGCCGCAAAGAGCGAAAGCGGGGAGTTCAAAAACCGCCGC
>CADBPA010000147.1 GCA_902796505.1 uncultured Ruminococcus sp. | reverse complement strand
TTTCCAACCAGAAGGGAGGCGTCGGCAAGACGACCTCCTGCGTGAACATCTCCGCCCAGATCGCAAACAAGGGCAAAAAAGTCCTGATGATCGATATGGATCCGCAGGGCAACGCGACCAGCGGCCTCGGTATTGCCAAATCCAAGATCAAAAACTCGATCTACGACGTCATCATCGGCAATTGCAGCATGGATGACGCCATTCTCAAGAGCAATTTCAAGAATCTCTGGGTCGTTCCGGCGACGATCAGCCTCGCCGGCGCGGAGATCGAGCTGCACGACCTCGAAATCGAGGACGAACAGCAGGTGCAGGATTACATCAAGCCGGCGATCGAAGCCGTCCGCGACCGCTTCGACTACATCTTCATCGATTGTCCGCCGTCGCTCGGACTGCTGACGGTCAAGGCGCTCTCGGTGTCGGACGGCATCGTCATCCCGATGCAATGCGAGTTTTACTCGCTGGAGGGAATGTCGCAGTTGCTCAACACCGTCAAGCGCATCCGCCAGCTCTATAACCCCGATCTGCGCATCGTCGGTATTCTCCTGACGATGTACAACGGCAGATTGACGCTGACCGGGCAGGTAGTCGCCGAGCTCAAACGCTACTATCAGGATCAGCTCTTCAAGGTGCCGATCTCGCGCACCGTCCGCCTCTCGGAAGCGCCGGGATACGGCGAGCCGATCTGCTATCACGATCCCTACGGCAAGGGCGCGCTGGAATACGCCGCCGTCGCCAAAGAACTGATGATGCGCATCTGAACCCCGAAAGACCAATCCAATACAGGAGATCGAAGTTATGAAAAAGAAAAATGCCGGCCTCGGCCGCGGCCTTGACGCCATCTTCCTCGAAAACGCCCTCGGAGCGGAGGAAACCTCCGATCAGGTGCAAAAACTTCCCCTCGCCCTGATCGATCCGAAGAGCGACCAGCCGAGAAAAACCTTCGGCAAGGAGTCTCTCGAAACGCTTGCCGCCTCCATCAAAGAACACGGCGTGCTGCAGCCGATCCTCGTCCGCGCGACCGACCGCGGCCGCTACCAGATCATCGCCGGCGAACGCCGCTTCCGCGCAAGCAAGCTCGCCGAGCTCGAAGAGATCCCCGCCATCCTTCTGGAAAAGGACGACAAGGCGGCGGCGCAGATCGCCCTGATCGAAAACATCCAGCGCGAGGACCTGAGCCCGATCGAAGAGGCGCTCGCCTACCGCTCGCTCATCGAAGAATACGGTATGACGCAGGAAGAACTCTCCGCGAAGATCGGCAGATCCCGCAGCGCCATCGCCAATATGATGCGCCTTCTCGACCTGCCGGACGAGATCCTCTCCCTGGTCGCCGATCACTCGCTCTCCGCCGGCCACGCAAGAACGCTCCTCGGCGCGAAGAGCCGGGACGATATGCTCCTGCTCGCCCGCAGAACGATCGACTTCGATCTCTCGGTCCGCCAGCTGGAAGAAGAGGTCAAGCGCGCAAACAAGGCGCGCGAGAAAGCCGCAGAGGAGGCTCCGGACGAGGAGGAAGAACCGATCGTCGATTACTTCCGCGAGATGGAACTGCGCATTCAGTCCTCCATCGGCCGTAAAGTCAAGATCGACGGGCGCGGCAGAAAAAATCCATCACGCTCTTCTATGAGGATAACGAAGATCTCGACGAAATTATCAAAACGCTCTGCGGTGAAGATTTTCTGAAAGATCTCTGATTTTCCGTCCGCAAAAACATCTGTTTGCAAACAATACTTTGCATAAAAGGCAAAAATCGCCCTATCAAACGATATGAAAGAGTTTATTACGAGATTATTTACGCTCGATCTTTCGGAGTATTTTCCGGATCTCTCCTTCCGGATCAACGCGTTTCTTCTGGCGGTAACGGTCGGCTTGATGGCAGGCTGTCTGCTCGCCAATCTCTATAGCGGCGCGCTTGCGTCGCTCATCAAAAAAATGATCCGCGTCGAGGCGTTCGGCGAAGAAAACGCAAAAACCCTCCCCGCGCTGAAAGAGGATCGCCCCCCTCCTGCGCTCGATGCTCTCCGCCGACCGCGGCAGAGTCGCCCGGTATATCCGCAGAGCCGGCGCCGTCAAGCCCACCTACGAAGAATACCTCGCGCAGGAGCGCGCCCGGAAAGAGGCCAAGCGTGCGGCGAAAAGGGCCGGGCAGAAAGGCTCCGCGCAGACCGCAAAGCCGGACGAAAGAATCGATTTTGCCTCGGCGGCGTTTTATATCCCCGAAGAGAGAAGGGAAGAGGCGCTGCGGTATTACGAAAAAGACGGCTCTTCCTGGGGAAAAGCTCTGCTGTCCTGCCTGCTGTTTTTCGCCGTCTGGCTGATCCTCGCCGTCCTGATGCCCTCCATCCTCGCGCTCGTCAAGTCGGTCATCTCCTGATAGTTCTTATCGAGAAAGGGGCTCATTTATGAAAAAAGAAGGAACAAAGTTCGGGCTGTTCTGGCTCGGCTCGGCGCTGGTGTTTCACGCGCTGATCTTTCTTCCCCCAAAAGATCTGTTCGGTGTGGACCGCTACGCAAAGCCCGGCTTCTGGCTCGCTTACGGGATGGTCCTGACCGTCCTGCTCCTGATCCTGCCGTTCGGCTTTCCGGTCCTGCGCGCCGACCGCGGGGAGGTCTTTCTCGGCATACGCCTCAGAAAACTCGCCTACCCGGTCACCGTCCTTGCGGCGGCCTCCGGCGCCGTCTTTCTCCTCCTGCCGTTTCTGCCCGCGTGGATCGGCAGCCTGCTCTCCGCCGTCGGGCTGATCCTGCTCGCCGCCGGCGCGCTGAAGGTATGCTCCGCCGAGGAGACCGCGCCGCCCGAAAACCGCCGCCCGCGCATCCTCCCGGCAAAGCTCCGCGCGCTGATCGCAAGAGCCGAGGACCGGATGATCGGCGCCGACGATCCGGCGTCGCGCGCAAACGCAAAGCACGTCTGGGAGGCGCTCCGCTATGCCACCCCGATCAGCGATCCGACGCTATGGCAGATCGAAGAGGATATCTGCCTCGCGTTCGACGTCTGGGAGGAGGCGACCGGCTCGGATGACCCCGCGGCGCAGCAAGCCGCCGCCGACCGCCTGCTCACCGCCATCGCCCTGCGCGATCAGCTCTGCGCAAGGCTGCAGTAAAAGAAAACGAAAACCGCCTCCGATCTGTTGCCGGAGGCGGTTTTTCCGCGCCGAAGCGACCGAGCCGCGCCCCGCCGTCCGAAAGGCGGGGCAGTTTTTTTGAAAAACCGCTTGACATTGTATTACATTTGTAGTATAATTGTATCATCTCAACCGATTCAGACTCCGCGCCCGGCGCGGGAAAGGAAAGTTATGACCGATCAAAAGAAGGGCGACGAACTATTTTCGCCGAAAACCAAGACGACGCTTTCGATCTTATCCAAGAAATATCGCGGCGATTCCTCCGTCATCTCCTCGCGGCTTCCGGCGGACCTGATCGAAACGCTCGACCAAATCGCCGGCCAGACCGGAAGAACGCGCAACGAGATCATTCAACTTTGTCTGGAGTTTGCTCTGGACCATATTGAAATTCAATAAAAAGCGGGCGTTATGGCAAATTTCAGATGCAAAATGTGCGGAGGAACGATCGAGTTTTCTCCGGGAGCGACCGTCGGAGTATGCGACAGCTGCGGAACGCGGCAGACGCTTCCGCGGCTCACCGACGATCGGAAAAACACCCTCCTCGAACGCGCGAACGCGTATCGGAAAAACGGCGAATTCGATAAAGCCGAAGCGCTTTACGATCAGCTTCTCAACGACGGCGCGGAGGACGCCGAGATCTATTGGTCTCTCGTTCTCTGCCGGTACGGCATCCAGTACGTCAAGGATCCCGGATCCGGTCTCCGCGTGCCGACGGTCAATCGCGCACAATACACTCCGGTCCACGCCGATCCGGATTACAAAAAGGCGCTCGCCGCGGCGGACGACGCAAGCAGGGAACTCTACGAAGCGGAAGCCGCGCAGATCGACGGCATTCAGAAGGGCATCCTCGCCCTCTCGCAGAAGGAAGAGCCGTTCGACGTCTTTATCTGCTATAAAGAAACCGACGAAATGGGGCGCCGCACCAGAGACAGCGTCCTCGCCAACGAGCTTTACCACGCGCTGATCGGAGAGGGCTTCAAGGTCTTTTATGCGCGGATCACGCTGGAAGACAAACTCGGTTCGGCATACGAGCCGTACATCTTCGCCGCGCTGAATTCGGCGGCGGTCATGGTCGTTCTCGGAACGAAACCGGAATACTTCAACGCCCCTTGGGTGCGCAACGAATGGAGCCGCTTCCTGCTTCTCATCAAGCAGGGGAAGAAGAAAATGCTCATCCCGGCATACCGCGATATGGATCCCTATGATCTGCCCGAAGAGTTTGCCACCCTCCAGGCGCAGGACATGAGCAAGCTCGGCTTCGTGCAGGATCTGGTACGCGGCATTCAGAAGATCGCCGGGCAGACCGCCGCGCGCCCCTCGTTCAACGAGCCTTCCTCGCCTCTGACGGCGGACGCCGCCGGAACCGCTTCCGCCCTGCTCGACCGCGGCTATCTCGCCTTGGAGGACGAGGATTACCGGGCGGCGGACGAATTTTTCGATAGCGCCCTGAATTTTGACGCCCGATGCGCCAAAGCCTATTTCGGAAAATTTCTGGCGAGCCGCAAGATCTCCAACCCCGACCGGCTGAATCACACCTCGTTTCCGGTCGCAGAGGACAAAAACTATCAAAAGGCGCTCCGCTTTGCCGATCCGGCGTTTGCGGAAGAGCTGAAAGGCTATACCGAAACGATCGAGCGGAATATACAGAAAGCAAGGGAACTTGAAAACGAAAAAAACTATCAGATCGCTTTGGACGCCTTGAACAACGCGAAAAGGCAAGGCACTACGGAAGCGTTTGAGTTTGCGTCGACGCTGTTTCAAAAACTCGGCAACTATAAAGAATCCGAACACCTCGCCGCCGAATGCCGGATCGAAGTCAAGCGGATCCTGTACGCCACGGCGGAAACGCTTTATAAAAAAGCGGAACAAACTTTGATCGTTCAAACGCTCCGTCAAGCGGCGGCATGTTACGATAAATGCGAAGACTATCAGGACGCGAAAGCGCGCGCCGAGGCCTGCAAAGCGGAGATCCCGAAGATGGAAAAATACCGCCACGCGCGGAATATGCTCGCAAACTCTCTTGCGTCGTCCGGAACGTCCAGATCGGCGATCGCGATCCTGAGAGAGATGCCCGATTATCGGGACGCGCGCCAATTGATCGCAAAGTGGGAAGCCACGCTGGAAAAAGAGCGCGCCTTCCGGAAAAAAGCAAAGAAGGTCGCGCTGATCGCCCTACCGTCGATCGCCGTGATCATCGCATTCCTGATCTTCCTCTTCAACTTTTTGATCCCCGAAACCAAATACCGCAACGCCACCGCGGCGTATCGGAAAGAAGATTACGTCACGGCGCACCGCCTCTTTTCCGAACTGAGCGAAAAAGAATACCGCAACAGCGACGTTTGGCTGGATGCGACGGAAACCGCGATCCTTTCCACAGCGGAAACAATTTGGAAAGAGGAAGGAGAAGAGCAAGCTCAATTTTATCTCAATAACTTTTCATCGTTTTCTTATGCAGCATGGAGTTCCGAAGATTTTTCCAAAGCGCGGAATAGCGGTAAAGGAATTGTCATCATTCCCCCAGGCACAGCAGAGATCCCGGATTATGCTTTTCTATATGCGACCGGTATCCAGCGAGTGCTAATTCCATCTTCGGTGAAAAAAATCGGAACATCTGCGTTTTCCGGTTGCACTGGGCTGACCGACATCACCATCCCGGACAGCGTGACGAACATCGGAAGTTATGCGTTCAGAGGTTGCTCCGGGCTGACAAGCGTTACCATCCCGGATAGCGTGAAAAACATCGGAAGTTATGCGTTCAAAGGTTGCTCCGGACTGACCGACATCACCATCCCGGATAGCGTAACGAGCGTTGGGAGCGATGCGTTCTCCGGCTGCTCCTCTCTCGAAAGCATCACGATTCCTTTTGTCGGAGCGGTAGCCGGAAAAACCGCATCAGATACATATCAGTATCCTTTCGGTTATATCTTTGGCACGACTGCGTTTACCGGAGGAACAAGCGTAAAACAATACTACTATAGCAGTACAAGTTTCACCACTTCTTCTACCTATTACATTCCCTATTACATTCCTTCTTCTCTCCGTTCCGTAACGGTAACCGGAGGAAATATTCTCCGTGGCGCATTCCAGGATTGCTCTATGTTGACAAGCGTCACCTTCGGAAACGGCGTGACGAGCATCGGAAGTTCTGCGTTCTCCGGTTGCACCGGTCTGACCGGCGTCACCTTCGGAAACGGCGTGACGAACATCGGAAATGAGGCGTTCGACGGTTGCTCTGGGCTGACAAGCGTCACCATTCCGGATAGCGTGACGAGCATCGGATGGAAGGCGTTCTCCGGTTGCACCGGTCTGACCAGCGTCACCATCCCGAACGGCGTGACGAGCATCGGAAGTTCTGCGTTCGAAGGTTGCACCGGTCTGACCAACGTCACCATTCCGGATAGCGTGACGAGCATCAGAATGGGTGCGTTCGAAAATTGCACCGGTCTGACGAGCATTACCATCCCGGATAGCGTGACGAGTATCGAAACGTCTGCGTTCTACGGTTGCTCCGGTCTGACCAGCGTCACTATCGGAAACGGCGTGACGAGCATCGGAAGTTCTGCGTTCAACGGTTGCTCTATGTTGACCGATATTCACTACGGCGGAACTGTGGCGCAATGGAGATCGATCGACAAAGCATCCGGATGGAATCAATTGACCGGCACATACACCGTGCATTGCACAGACGGAGATATTTTAAAATCTTATTCCTAAATCGGTTTTAAAACGTTTTTTGCGCAATAATGCACACTTTTCTTTGCATATTCTATCAATTATAATCTAAAAAAGGAGAATCTATATGGGACAGATCGCACAGATCATCAAATACGAAGGCGACAATAGCACCTTCCTTTGGAAGCACCCCTGCGAGGATTTCAATTCGCTGACGCAGCTGATCGTTCACGAATCGCAAGAGGCGATCTTCATGATGAACGGCAGGGCGCTCGATTTGTTCGGCGCAGGCCGCTACACTCTGGAAACGCAGAATATTCCCAAACTTGCCTCGATCCTGAATCGCACGACCGGGGACAAAACGCCCTTCCATTGCGAGGTCTATTTC
>CADBPA010000146.1 GCA_902796505.1 uncultured Ruminococcus sp. | reverse complement strand
CTTTGATCGACACGCCGGTGGACTACGACAACCTGACCGCGATCGGCTGTATGATGGGTTCTGGCGGTCTGATCGTCATGGACGAGGACACCTGCATGGTCGATATGGCGAAATTCTTCCTCGAATTTACCGTTGACGAGTCCTGCGGAAAATGCACGCCCTGCCGCGTCGGCACCAAGCGCCTGCTGGAGATCCTCGACAAGATCACGAGCGGCAACGGCACACTTGAGGACATCGACCGTCTCGAAAATCTCTGCAACTATATCAAGCAGAACTCGCTCTGCGGCCTCGGTCAGACGGCGCCCAACCCCGTCCTCGCCACGCTGAAATTCTTCCGCGACGAGTATGTCGCCCACGTAGTGGACAAAAAGTGCCCCGCCGGCGTCTGCAAGAACCTCCTGACCTATACGATCGACAAGGAAAAGTGCATCGGCTGCGGCAAGTGCGCGAAGAATTGCCCTGCCGACACCATCCACAAAACCGATTACATCGCTCCCGGACACAAGCTTCCCTCGTTTGAGATCGATCCCTCAAAGTGCGTGAAGTGCGGCGCCTGCATGGCCGGCTGTAAGTTCGGCGCGATCTCGAAACAGTAAGAAAGGAGTGCGTAATCATGGAAATGTTGAACGTTAAAGTAAACGGTATCGCCGTGAGCGTACCCAAGGGCTCGACCATTCTGGAAGCGGCCCGCGCAGCAGGCGTGGAGATCCCCACCCTCTGCTTCATGAAAGAAAAGAATGAGATCGGCGCCTGCCGTATCTGCGTGGTCGAAGCGACCGGGGCGAGAGGCCTCGTCACCGCCTGCGTATATCCCGTCACCGAGGGCATGGAGATCCAGACCAACACCCAGAAGGTCAGAGACGCACGCAAGACCACGCTGGAGCTGATCCTTTCCACCCACGATATGAACTGCCTCTCCTGCGTCCGTTCCACCAACTGCGAGCTGCAGAAACTCTGCCTCGAATACGGTGTGGACTCGCACGCTTTCGAGGGCTTCAAGCCGAAATACGAGCTGGATTATTCCATGCCGCATCTCGTCCGCGATAACAACAAGTGCATCCTCTGCCGCAGATGCGTCGCCGCCTGCAAGGAACAGTACGTTTCGGTCATCGGCGCGAACAACCGCGGTATCGACACCTGCATCGGCTCTCCCTTCAACGCCGAGCTCGGTCAGACTCCCTGCATCTCCTGCGGTCAGTGTACCGTCGTTTGCCCGACCGGTGCGCTCGTCGAGAAGGACGACACCGCGAAGGTCTGGGCGTATCTCTCGGATCCGAGCAAGCACGTCGTCGTGCAGACCGCGCCTTCCGTCCGTGCAACGCTCGGCGAATGCTTCGGTATGCCGATCGGAACGAACGTCGAAGGCAAGATGGTCGCGTCGCTGCGCCGTCTCGGCTTCGAGAAGGTCTTTGACACCGACACCGCGGCGGACTTCACGATCGTCGAAGAGGCGACCGAACTGCTTGAGCGCGTCAAGGACGGCGGCGTTCTCCCGATGATCACCTCCTGCTCGCCCGGATGGGTCAACTTCTGCGAGCTTTACTATCCCGAACTGACCAAGCATTTGTCCTCCTGCAAGTCTCCCCAGCAGATGGGCGGCGCTCTGCTCAAGACCTATTGGGCAGACAAGATGGGTTACGATCCGAAGGACGTCATCGTCGTTTCGATCATGCCCTGCACCGCGAAGAAATACGAAGTCGGCCGCGACGATATGTCCGCCGCCGGCAACGGCATTCCGGACGTAGACGTTGCTCTGACAACGCGCGAACTCTCCCGTATGATCATGCGCGCAGGCATTAAGTTCACCGAGCTTGCCGACGAAGATTTCGATCCGGCATTCGGCGAGGACACCGGCGCCGCCGTCATCTTCGGTGCGACCGGCGGCGTTATGGAAGCCGCTCTCCGTACCGCGAACGACGTTCTGACCGGCAAGGACAACAAGGAAGTCAACTTCCATGAAGTCCGCGGCACGGCAGGTCTCAAAGAGGCGGTCTACAACATCGCCGGCAAGGAGATCAAGGTCGCCGTCGCGTCCGGCGCGGCAAACGCCAAACTTGTCATGGACAAGATCAAAGCGGGCGAAGCAGACTGGACCTTCGTTGAGATCATGGGATGCCCCGGCGGATGCGTCAACGGCGGCGGTCAGCCGATCCAGCCGCAGTACGTGCGCGATACCGTGGACCTCAAAGCCGTCCGCGCAAAGGCGCTCTACGATCAGGACGAGGCGATGACCATGCGCAAATCTCATCAGAACCCGATCGTCAAAGAAGTTTACGACAATTACTTCAAAGGCGCATACGGCTGCGAGAAGGCGCATCACACGCTTCACACCTCCTACAAGCAGGATCGCAAAAAGTACAATATCTGATCCGAATTTTGAAAAAGGCTGCCCCCTGCGGGCGGCCTTTTTTGTTCGTTTTTTTGACTAAATTTTTCATCGTATATCCAGCGGAAGGAAAGAGAAAATAAGCGTAAGAAGGACTCATCATCCTCAAAATGCAAACAATTCTATGCAAAAAGGAGATATATAATGAAAAATACAAGAAGAGGCTTCACGCTGGTGGAGCTGGTGATCGTGATCGCGATCATCGCGATTTTAGCGGCGGTCCTGATCCCGACCTTCTCCGGCGTGATCGACAACGCCAACCGCTCGGCGGCGATGCAGGAGGCGCGCAACGAGTATACCAAATTTCTGACCGCAAGCACCGACAATCTCGACGGCGGCTCGTATATCGTCGTCGCTCGCGACCGATACGCTTTCTTCATCGAGAACGGCGGATTCCGCTCGGAGGGCTATACCCTTCCCTCGGCGGAGGATGAGATCGGCAGTCTGCTCGTCGGCGAGAACGAAACCGCGATCCGCGGCAATATCGGCGCGGCGCCCAAAGCGGAGGACGGATTCACCGTCTCGGAGGCGCTCTCCTATCCCGACGCGGCGGAGGATATTGCGATCTATCGCGTGACGGTCACGCCGTAAGGAGTATGCCATGAGAAAAAACGAACAAAGAAACGGGAGACGGGCGGCGTTCACGGTTGTGGAGCTGGTGATCGTGATCGCGATCATTGCTATCCTCGCCGCCGTCCTGATCCCGACCTTCGCACAGATCGCCCGGCGCGCCGATGAAAGCGCGGATACCCAGCTTCTGCGCGGACTCAATCTTGCGCTCGCCGCCTCGTCGGCGACCGAAAAGCCGAAAACCATGCACGACGTTCTGCGCGCCGTCGCGGAAAACGGCTATAACGTCGATAAACTCACGCCGCGTACCGAGCGCGACATCCTCTGGAACAGCGAAAAGAACGAGTTTCTTCTTCACGACCGGGGGGCGGCGATCGAAAATCCGCATCTCTTCTGGAAGATCGCCAAGACCGCAGAGGATCTCGATACCGATCTGAACTGCTATCTGACCTTCCCGATCGGCAATATCGCTGCGCGCGCCGGGATCGACGCCGGAGAGCAGATCGGAACGAATATCGTCTATACCGCGACGGCTTCGCATACGGTGCTTTTCCGGACGAACGGCGGAACGCTGACGGTCAATAATCCGAACGGCAGCGTCGAACACTACGGAAGCGCCGAGTTGGTCACGGTCACGGCGGTCAGCCCGGCGAGCTATCACGAATACGGATCGGTCGAATATCTTGATCTTATCCGCGGAGGGCTGAAGATCGAGCAGAGCGGCAGAGTCGCGCTTCTCGATACCTCGCACGCCGAGGAGGGCGCAAGCCTTTCGCTCGGAAAGACGGACGCGGTCGGAAGCCTTCTCGCCGGGGAGGGCGGAGCCGTCCGCCTGCCGGAGGACCTCACGGCGGAGCGGGCGAAGAAGGTCACGGTCGGTACGGCGGAAGAATGGAAGGCGCTCTTCTCTGCCGAGGGCGAGGTCGGTAACCGCGAAAGCGACGCCGATTATATTCTGCTTTCGGCGGATATTACGCTCGATCAGCCGATCTTTGTCGGGCGGTCGGTCGTGATCGACGGCGGCGGGCATACGATCACCACGAGCGCGAGCCGGATGCTGCGCGTCAATCAGCCGAACGTCACGCTTTCGCTGAAAAATCTGACGGTCACGGGCGGCAAAAAGACCGAACGCGGCGTTCAGGTGGACGGCGGAATCACCGGCGCCGTATTGCGGATGGATCGCGTCGTGCTGCAGGGGATCACCTATTACGGGATCAATATCTGCAACGGCGTGGGCGTGGATATCACGATGGAGAATTCGACCGTAACGGCGTGGGGCGCGCTCAATCTCTGGTCGGCGGACTACGCCGTGCGCGTCTATAATTGCACCCTGAACGGCGTCAACGACAAGGGCTACAACGCCGCCGGGTGGAACGATTTCGCCACCGTCGTTCTCGAAGGGGATACCACCGGAAAGACGACCGATCACTCCTCGGTCATCGACGTTTCGATCGCCAACAGTACCATTACCGCCACGCAGACGACCGGAAACAAGCAATCGCTGATCGGCTTCAATACCGGCGCGACCGGAAACAACCTGAAACTCTCCGGCTGCCTCTTCTCGACCGACGGCGCCGAGCCGACCGCAGAGCTTTCCGAAGGGCAATATTATAATTCCGGAAGAGGAAATCAGATCGATCTCAACGGAAAGATTTTGCGATAATGGTTCTTGCACTTGGTTAAATACAATCGGAAAAAGCCCTGCCGGAATCCGGCAGGGCTTCCCGCCCTATGACACAGCCGCCGGATGAGGCTCAGTAGGAAACATGAGGGGCTTGTCCGCCCCTCGCAAATACCATTTGCGCGCTATTTCATTCTTTCAGAAATTTAAATTTGCGAAAAATACTTGACAGGACCAAATACTTGACAGGACCTTTTTGCCCTTTTTTTGAATTTGCGAAAAATATTATACCTTATCTATCAGAGCACAATATAATGAGTGGAGCGCTGGAAGGGTGCGTCCGAGGGAGATAGACACATGTCGGGTTTT
>CADBPA010000145.1 GCA_902796505.1 uncultured Ruminococcus sp. | reverse complement strand
GTGCATCGATTAACATAATTGATGCACTTTTTTATTGTTATTTTAACACAAAAAAGAGAAATTGTCAATATTATAAGTCTTTTTCTCTGAAATAATGTCCTTCCACGCGCGTATCCGTGAACGTTGGGGGGCATTTTTGTGCATCAATTATGTTAATCGATGCACTTTTTTCTTTTGCTTTCCCCGGCAAAGATCGAAAAAACTCTTGCTTTTTTCGGGAAAAGCATTTATAATAAAATATATTCTATTTCGGATCGGAAGGAAAAGGCCGAGAGGCGGGAACGGGGAGAAACAAGAAATGAAACTGAAAGAGATTTTTGAAAAGAAAACGCCGACGATCTCCTTCGAGGTCTTTCCGCCGAAGGCGGACGCGAATTTTTCGGAGGTGGAGAGCGCGGTACGCGCGATCGCCGCGCTGCGTCCGTCCTTCATGAGCGTGACCTACGGGGCAGGCGGCGCGGGAGGGAAGTACACCACCGAGATCGCCCGGGAGATCCTGCAGGATTTCGGAGTGCCGACGCTTGCGCATCTGACCTGCGTCGCCGCCACGCGCGCGACCGTCGGGGAGCGGATCGCGCAGTTCCGCGAAGCCGGGATCGAGAACGTTATGGCTCTGCGCGGCGATCTGCCGGGAGAACTTGAGGGCGTCGACCGCTCCGGTTGGGAATATCCCCACGCGATCGATCTGGTGCGCGAGCTGAAAGCGGCGGGCGGTTTCTGCATCGGCGGCGCCTGCTATCCGGAGATCCATCCCGAAAGCACCGACCGCAAAGAGGACCTTCTGCGGCTGAAAGAGAAGGTGGACGCCGGGTGCGATTTCCTCACCACGCAGATGTTTTTCGACAACGATCTGCTCTATCATTTCCTCTATCGCGTGCGCGATATCGGGATCGAAGTCCCGGTCGTCGCCGGTATTATGCCGATCACGAGCGCGAAGCAGGTCGATCGCGCGATCCGGCTCTCCGGCTCGATGATGCCGCGGCGCTTTCGTGCGCTCGTCGATCGCTTCGGCTCGGACGGCGCCGCCATGACGCAGGCGGGCATCGCCTACGCCACCGATCAGATCATCGACCTGCTCGCAAACGGCGTGGAGCATATCCACGTTTATACGATGAACAAACCCGCAGTCGCCGCAAAGATTCTGGAAAATCTTTCAGGGATCTTGAAACGATGAGCGCGGTCCTGACACGTATGATCACACCGCTACCCCCGAACGCCGCCGAAGTGATGCGCTACGCGCGCGGAAAACCGGACGGGCTGACCGGGGCGCTTCTGGAAGAATGCCTTTCCGAGATCGCACCCGTGTTGCGTTATCGGCTGTGTTATCTCGAAATTCCGGTGAAGATCGTGCAAACAAAAGTTGACTTTTCGGTTGCGTCCGTCGAAAGCGCGGGGCTTGCCGACCATCTTTCGGGGTGCGGGCGCGCGGTACTTTTCTGCGCCACCGTCGGCGCGCAGGTCGATCGGATGATCGCCCGCGCCTCGCTGATCTCTGCGGCGAAAGCCCTGCTTTTTGACGCGATCGGGACCGAGCGCGTCGAGGCGCTGTGCGACGCCTTTTGCGCGGAATACACCCTGCCGCACCGGAGGTTCAGCCCCGGATACGGAGACCTTCCGCTCGACTTTCAGCGCGAGATGTTCCGCGTGCTCGACTGTCCGCGCAAGATCGGGGTGTCGCTCGGAGAGAATTTATTGATGCGGCCGACCAAATCGGTCAGCGCGATCCTCGGTATACGAAAGGAGCGGACATGACGGTCAAAGAATATATGAGCCGGGGATTTCTGATCCTCGACGGCGGAATGGGTACGCTCCTGCAGGAGCGCGGTCTTGCTCCCGGCGAACGGCCGGAGAGATGGAATCTCACCCATCCGGACGAGATCCGCGCGATCCACCGCGCATACTATGAAGCCGGGAGCAACGTCGTCGCCGCGAACACCTTCGGCGCAAATCCCCTGCGCTTTTCGCAGAAGGAACTCGACGGGATCGTCTCCTCGGCGCTCGCCAACGCCAAAGCCGCGCGCGCCGAGGCGCGGATCGATCATCCGGCTTGGGTCGCGCTCGATCTCGGTCCGACCGGAAGGCTGCTGCGCCCCTACGGCGATCTCGATTTTGAGGACGCCGTCGCCGCCTTTGCCGAAACGGTGCGCCTCGGCGTCCGATACGGCGCCGACCTGATCCTCATCGAAACGATGAGCGACAGTTACGAAACCAAAGCCGCCCTGCTGGCGGCGAAAGAAAATTCCGACCTGCCGATCTTCGTCAGCTGTGCCTTCGGAAAAGACGGCAAACTGATGACCGGCGCCGATCCCGCCGCGATGGTCGCCCTGCTCGAAGGAATGGGCGCCGACGCCGTCGGGCTGAACTGCTCGGAAGGCCCTGCCGCCATGCTCCCGACGCTTGCGGCGTTGCTCGACCGCGCCTCGGTGCCGGTTTTGTTCAAACCGAACGCCGGACTGCCGCGCAGCGAGGGCGGCGTTGCCGTCTACGATCTCTCGCCGGAGGATTTTGCCTCCGCGATGGGAAAGGCCGCCGACGCCGGCGCGCGGATCCTCGGCGGCTGCTGCGGTACGACGCCTGCTTATATCGCGGCGCTCTGCCGCGCGCTCGACGGCAGATCCCCCCGCCCGCTGACGAAAAAACGGCGCTCTTCGGTCTCTTCCTACACCCACGCCACGGATTTCGGCGATTTCCCGATCCTGATCGGCGAACGGCTGAATCCGACCGGCAAGCCACGGCTCAAAGAAGCCCTCCGCAACCGCGAGACCGACTATCTGCTCTCCGAGGGCATCCG
>CADBPA010000144.1 GCA_902796505.1 uncultured Ruminococcus sp. | reverse complement strand
TACGACGCTTCTCGTCGCGCAGGCGGCGGCGGTCATCTCCTACATCCCGGTCGGCATCCTGTCGAGCAAATTCGGCAGAAAGCGCGCCATCCTCGCCGGTATCATTATGCTGACGGCGGCGTTTACGGCGGCGTCGTTCATCACCTACGAAACGCCGGGCTTTGTGATGTACATTCTCTTCTCCCTCGCCGGCATCGGCTGGGCGACCATCAACGTCAACTCCTTCCCCATGGTCGTCGAGCTTGCCCGCCACGGCGACACCGGCCGCTACACCGGCTATTACTACACCGCTTCGATGGCGGCGCAGATCGTCACCCCGATCCTTTCGGGCTTCCTCATCGACCATCTGCCTGCCGGCTGGGCGATCTTCTTCCCCTACGCCGCGATCTTCGCCGCGCTCTCCTTCGTCACGATGCTCTTCGTCCGCCACGGCGACTCGAAGCCGGAGGAGAAACAGTCGCTTCTTGAGCATCTCGACGTGGAAGATTGACGGAGGGAACGATGCTTGCACTCCGGATCGCGCTCGGCGTACTCGCCGCGCTTCTGCTTTGTTTTCTGATCCTTCTTTTCCTGCTCGCCCCCGGCGTGAACCGCCGCCGCCGCGCGATCCTGCGCGGATACCGCGAAAAGGGCGTGAACTTCGCCCACCGCGGCCTTTGGGGACAGCCGGACGGAGAAGCGAAGATCCCTGCCGAAAACTCGCTTTCGGCGTTCCGTGCCGCCTCCGCCGCGGGATACGGCTTTGAACTCGATACCCGCCTCTCGAAAGACCGCAAGGTCGTCGTCTTTCACGACGATCGGCTGAACCGCGTCGCCGGGGTGGATCGGCGAGTGGACGAGCTGACGGCGGAGGAACTCTCCGCCCTGTCTCTCTCCGGGACGGGGGAGGGCGTTCCGCTCTTTGCCGACGTCCTTGCCGCCGCGAACGGCGCGCCGATCCTCGTCGAGATCAAGGAGGACGGCTTCGACCATTCGGTCACCGACGCGACGGCGGAACTTCTCAAAAACTACCCCGGACCGTTCATCGTCGAATCCTTCGATCCCTTCTCGCTCCGCCGCTTCCGGAAACTGATGCCGGACGTGCCGACCGGGCTTCTCGTCTCGCACTATACGAAGGATAAAAAGATGCGCAAGCCGCGCTATTACCTTCTGCAATGGATGCTCTTCAACTTCCTCTGCCGCCCGGATTTTCTCGCCGTGGACGGCAGGGACGCGGACTTTCTCCCGATCCGCCTCGCACGGATCTTCCGCCCGGTGCTCTACGCGTGGACGGTGCGTTCCCCGGAGGAGGAAGCGGCGCTGCGCAAAAAGGGCTTTGACGGCGTGATCTTCGAGAAATACCGCCGCTGAACCGTAAAATGTAAACAAAGGTTTATAAATAGGATGTTTTATGAAATTTGAACTGGTTGCGACCTGCCTTTTCGGGCTGGAAAAACTGCTCGGCGAGGAGATCGAGGAACTCGGATACGAAAAAACCTCCGTGATCGACGGCAGAGTGAGTTTTTTCGGCGACGCCGAGGCGGTCGCCCTCGCGAATATCAAGCTGCGCTTTGCCGAGCGGGTGTATATCAAGCTCGGAGGCTTTCGCGCCGAGAGTTTTGACGCGCTCTTCGAGGGCGTGCGCGCTCTGCCGTGGGAGGAGTTTATCGGAAAGTGCGACGCCTTCCCGGTCAAGGGGCATTCGGTGCGCTCGGCGCTCGTCTCGATCCCCGACTGTCAGGCGATCGTCAAAAAAGCGATCGTGACGAGGCTCTCGCAGGTCTACGGTCTGCAGATCTTCCCGGAGACCGGCGTGAAATATCAGGTCGTTTTCTTCCTTTTGAACAATGAGGCGGCGCTGATGATCGACACGAGCGGCGATCCGCTTTATAAGCGCGGTTACCGCAGGGAGACGGGCGACGCCCCGATCCGCGAAACGCTCGCCGCCGCCATCGCCAAGCTTTCGAGACCGCGCGAGGAGGTCCTGCTCTGGGATCCGATGTGCGGAAGCGGAACGATCGCGATCGAAGCGGCGATGATGATGCGGGGGATCGCCCCCGGCGTTCGCCGTTCGTTTGCCGCCGAACGGTATCCCTTTGTCCCGGAAGCCGTCTGGAACGCGGCGCGCGAGGAGGCAAGGGAAGAGGAACACCCGTCGGCGTTCCGCGCCTACGCTTCGGATATCGATCCCGCGATGCTGTCTCTCGCCGAAGACAACGCGAGGCGCGCCGGCGTCGCGGACGCGATCAAGGTCTTTCGCGCGGACGCCGCTCTGATCCGCAAGCCGGAGGGCGTGCGCGGCACGATCGTCACCAATCCCCCCTACGGCGAACGCCTCGGCAGCCTGCGCGAGGCGGAGCAGCTCTACCGCCGCATCGGCGGCGCGTTCCGCGCCCTGGCGCCCTGGCAGGTCTACGTCATCACCTCGCACCCGGCGTTCGAGAAGCTCTACGGCCGCCGTGCCGACAAGGTGCGAAAGCTCTATAACGGCATGATCCCCTGCTATTTGTATCAATATTTCAAAAACGACCGTGGCGCGGAAGGCACAGAGAAACCGGATCGCCGGGAAACCGGAAAGTGATCCTGCCGCCGCACCGCAGATCCGCCCCGACCGGAGATCCGGCGGGGCTTTTTCGATCGATTGCGAAAGGCGCCCCCTACAGACGATAACTCACTCCCGGTGACTCTGTTGTGCCAAAGTGCGAAACGCACCTTTGCTCAAAGTTCAGCACCACGCTCCGGAACGCGCCTTTGCTCAAAGTTCAGCACCACACTTCGGAACGCACTACGCCACGCCTTCCCCGATGGGGGAAGGGGGACCGCTTGCGGTGGATGAGGTGTCAGGCACGGAAAGCACTACACCATACTTTTAAACCCGGAGCAAAATCAAATTTTCGTAAAATTCTTTATTACGATCTCTACCGTGCGAAAGGCGATATTCCGACGGAACACCTCATCCGTCACACGGGGCGGACACCGTGTGCCAC
>CADBPA010000143.1 GCA_902796505.1 uncultured Ruminococcus sp. | reverse complement strand
GTGTCGGATCATATATCGTAACGGTCGCAGTGAATGCACGCAATCTTCTCGGATCGAAGTTCTTGATTCGGCTTTGAATTCGCCCGACGCCGAAAAATGTTTTCGCTATTTCAGGACGATTGCGGAAAAATGCGGTTTGACCGTTGATGAGCATAATCTTTTGAGCGATCAGTATGCTAAAATTGATTTTGTAAGGGAAGATAGCGTTCTAGCGGCATTTTTAAGCAAGCGATTTGCATGCCCGCCAAATGTAAAAGACCACCCTCTCTTTTTTCCTTTTGGCTTTAATTTAAGCCAGAAAAAGGCGGTCGAAAATGCGCTCAGTTATCAAATCAGCATCATAGAGGGACCTCCCGGAACAGGAAAAACCCAAACGATTCTGAATATTATTGCAAATGCAGTTGTAGCCGGGGAAAGCGTTGCCGTCGTTTCAAGCAATAATTCCGCTACTTCAAACGTTTTGGAAAAATTGAAAAAATACGGTGTTGATTTCATTGCTGCTCCGCTCGGGAATGCATCGAATCGTTCTGCCTTCATTGAGTCTCAGAATTGCAATCTACCGGATATGTCCTCGTGGGAAACAGACCGTGCCGAATTGCAAAAAATATATTATGCAGAATCGGAACTAGACGAAAAATTAGCAGAACAGAATGAACTTTCGGCTTTGACTGCGGAATGGAGCGCGCTATCTCTGGAGAGAAGTCACTTTGAGGATTATTATAACGGTTTGTGTGTTCAAGGCGATCTTCCTTCTTTTTCAAAAAGAAGCAATGCGAATAAAATTCTTAATTTTGCCGCCGAGTACGAGTTTTACGTTAAAAATCAAAAAGAGCCGAATTTTATCAAAAAACTTGTATGGAAAATCCGATATGGAATAGAGAATTTTCGCTTTTGGAGGAATGGTACAGAACAGAATACGGCACATCTGCGGAAATTGTACTATGATCGGAAAATTGCTGAACTGAAAACACGGATTGAGGCATTGAAAAACGATCTTTCCTCATTTTGTTTTGAGGAAAAAATGAAACAATATACGGCTTTATCATTAAAGGTCTTTAAAGCGGGGTTGAAGCGGCGATATGGAGCCCATCCGATTCGCAATTATTATCAGGCGGCCGATTTGCGCTCAAAATCAGAAAAATTTATCAAAGATTATCCGGTCGTATTGAGTACGACATATTCGTTGCGCATGAGTCTCTCCACGAAATTTATTTATGATTACGTGATTGTCGACGAGGCGTCACAAGTGGATTTGGTAACAGCTGCTCTCGCACTTTCCTGCGCCAAAAAGGTAGTGGTCGTAGGAGATTTGAAGCAACTCCCAAACGTTGTAACGCAGGAGCAGAAGGTAATTACCGACCGGATATTCGCATCTTTTTCTCTCAATGAGGCCTATCGCTTTTCCAGCCAGAGTTTGTTGTCTGCGGCGGTGTCGCTTTTTCCCGACGCGCCTCGCGTGATGCTGCGGGAACATTACCGTTGCCATCCCGAAATCATCGGATTTTGCAACCAAAGATTTTATGATAATAAACTGATTGTGTTGACCGAATCCCAAACCGAACGACCGCCTCTTATGGTGTACCGTACCGTGCAGGGAAATCACGCGAGAAATCATATGAATCAGAGGCAGATTGACGTCATTTTGAATGAGGTTATTCCCGAACAGCACTTGAATCTTTATGATAACTCGGTGGGAATCGTTACGCCTTATCGTAATCAAGCGAACGCTTTGCAAAGTGTTTTTTCGCATACTTCAGTCAAAGCGGATACCGCCGATAAATTTCAGGGACAGGAAAGAAAAACAATTATTTTTTCTACGGTGGACAATGAAATCGGAGATTTTGTTTCTGATCCCAACCGTTTGAACGTTGCAGTTTCTCGCGCAATGGATCAATTTATCGTGGTAACTGATGGAAACCATAACGATATGGAATCGCCGATTCATGAATTGATCGAATATATTCAATATCATAACCACGAAATTATACAAAGCAACGTGCGTTCGGTTTTCGATAATTTATATCGCGATTACGCCGCATCGCGCACTGAAATTCTTCGCAAATACGGAAGAGTCGCCGATGTGGACAGCGAAAATCTTATGTACGCACTGATCAAGGACGTGCTTGCTATGAACCGTTTCACGACATATGACGTTGTCATGCACGTTCCGCTTTATATGATTTTTCGGAAGACAGACTGCTTGAACGAACGCGAAACAGCCTTCGTTTCCAACGCGCTTTCTCACGTGGATTTTCTCATTTTTTCAAAGGTGACACATCGGCCGGCGCTGGCGGTAGAAGTGGATGGATATCGCTATCATAGCGTTGAAAAGCAGATGGAAAGAGACAATGTAAAAGATTCGATTTTTCAAAAGAATGATATTCCTTTGCTGCGCATGAACACGACAGGAAGCGGCGAAAAGGAGAAGCTATTGGCGGCTTTGTCTGAAATTGCTTCGGAAAAAGCAAAATAAAAAGATTGTTTTAAATTTTCGCTTTTTCCCCCTTGCTTTTTTAAAATAAAAATGATATAATATACAATGCAAAAGAATGTCACATAGCAAGGGAGCTTTTTCATGAAATGCCCGGTATGCAGCTGCCAGGATTCCCGCGTCCTGGATTCCCGCCCCGTTGAGGACGGAAGCAGTATCCGCCGCCGCCGCGAATGCCCGGTGTGCGGCAAGCGGTTTACCACGTACGAGGTCATCGATACGGTGCCGATCACGGTGATCAAGCGCTCCGGAAAGCATGAGTTTTTCGATAAGCACAAGCTGACCTACGGCCTTTCCCGCGCCTGTCTCAAGCGTCCGGTGGACGCCGGCGCGATCGCCGATTCGATCGAGACCGAGCTTCAGAACAGTCTGATCTCCGAAATTACCTCCAAGGATATCGGCGAGATGGTGCTCGACCGCCTTCGGGTGGTGGACACCGTGTCTTATATCCGCTTTGCCTCGGTCTACCGGGAATTCCGGGACATCGACTCCTTCGTTCAGGAGATCAAAACGCTGAACCTTGCCTCCAAGCGCAAGAACGCCATCCGCGCCATGCGCGAAAAACAGCCCGCCGATCCCGAAAAGAGCGGCGAGGGGAAGCCCGGAGCGGGAGGAGACGAGAATGGTTAAAAGCATGACCGCCTTCGGGCGCGCGCGCTACGAGGGCGAGGACCAGAGCGTCACCGTGGAAATGAAAAGCGTCAACTCCCGGTATTTCGATTGCACGGTCAAACTGCCGCGCAGTTATCTCTTCCTTGAGGAGCGCGTGAAAAATTACATCCGTCAGAACGCCGTCTCGCGCGGCAAGATCGACGTCTATATCAATATCGACCGGCACGGAAAAGAGGCGGGCGCCGTCTCGCTCAACCGCGCCTACGCGGAGGGCTATATCGCCGCGCTTCGCAGCCTTCGGGACGAGTACGGCCTTGCCGACGATATCTCGGTCATGACGGTTGCCCGCAATCCGGACGTCTTTACCGCCGAGCGCGAGGAAGCCGACGAGGAAGCCGAATGGAAGATCCTTCTTCCGGTCCTCGATCAGGCGATCGAGGGCTACGGCAGAATGCGCGCCGAGGAGGGAAGAAAGGCCGAGGAGGACATCAAAGGGAAGATCGAGCATATCCGCGCGCTGACCGATGAGATCGAGCGGATGTCGCTCGCCGACGTCGGCGGTTATCAGGAGAAACTCCGCGCGCGCCTGCGCGCCGCGCTGGCCGACGAGCGCGTGACGGTCGACGAAAACCGCCTTCTGACCGAGTGCGCCATCTGGGCGGACAAGATCGCCATCGACGAAGAGCTCGTCCGTCTGCGCTCGCATTTCGGCGCGTTTTACGACATCCTCGCCATGAAAGAACCGTCCGGCAGAAAGCTCGATTTCCTGATTCAGGAGATCAACCGCGAGACGAATACGATCGGCTCGAAGTGCAATGACGCACAGATCGCGCACCTTGTGGTCGAGATCAAAGGCGAGATCGAAAAGATCCGCGAGCAGGTCCAGAATTTCGAGTGACCTGCCGCAAAGGAGCAGAAAAATGAAATTCATCAATATCGGATTCGGCAATATGGTGTCGGCGGGCAGGATCGTCGCCATCGCCTCGCCGGATTCCTCCCCCATCAAGCGCCTGATCGCCGAAGCGAAAGAAGACGGCTCGGTGATCGACGTCTCCTGCGGCCGCCGCACCCGATCGGTGATCATCACCGATTCCGACCACGTGATCCTTTCCGCCATTCAGGCGGAGACCATCACCAACCGTCTGGCGGACGACAGCGAGGACGAAGAAAACGAAGAGGACGAGTGATCCTCCCCACATGCGAATTATAAGAAAGAGAGAAAAAATATGCTTTATCCTACCGTAGAACAACTCACCAAAGGCAAGATCAACCGTTACCAGCTCGTGGTCGGCGTGGCGAAATGCGCCCGTATCGTGACCGACGAGTACGTCGCCATGCGCCAGAAAGCGCAGGAGATGATCGACAACCGGGAGACCGAGAAGCCGCTTTCCGCCCTGATCGATCCCGAATATAAGGATCAGAAGGCGGTCAAGATCGCGATCGCCAAGATCCAGAGCGGCAGATTCACGATCCATCCCGCCGCGAAGGAGACCGAGCAGGCCGTCCACGCCGAGCCGGCGGAAGAGCAGTAAGACCGAGCGAAAGACAGAAAACACGGAAAGCGGGGTGACGGAGAATGTTCTGCGAGGTTTATCTGCTGGACGCTCCGTACGCGCTGGACCGTCCGTTCGACTACTCCCTGCCCGAAGGCCTTCATCCGGGGCGGGGGGATATCGTCCGCGTTCCGTTCGGCTTTCAGGACCGCCTTCGTCAGGCGGTCGTCCTCGCGGTCAAGGAGGAGAGCCGCGCCGAAAAGATCAAGCCCGTGCATTCGATCCTGCGCCCGGCGCAGTTTGATGAGGAGATGCTCGGGCTGTGCCTGTTTCTGAGAGAGCATACCCTCTGCACCTTCGGCGACGCCGCGCGATGCATTCTTCCGCCCGGCGCTCTGCGCGAAAAACTCAATATTTCCTATCGGCGCAGCTGTATTCTGAAGATCTCCCCCGACGAGGCGGAGCTTCTCGCCGGAGAGGGGAAGGGGCGGCTTCGCAGCGAAGGACAGCGCGAGATTTTGCGGATGCTGATCCCGATCGGCTCTGCCGACTACGACCTCGTCCGCGCCCTCCCCGGCGTGACGGCGGCGCATATCGCCGCGCTGAAAAACAAAGGCGTGATCGACGTCGGCTACGCCGAGCAGGTCCGCAACCCCTACGCCGCCTACGCCGCCGAGCGGGACCGCACCGAAGTGGCCCTGACGCGCGCGCAGAACACCGCCTACGAAACGATCGAGCGGCTCTATCTTGAGGACGCCGCGCGCTGCGCGCTTCTGCACGGGATCACCGGCTCCGGAAAAACCAAGATCATCATGAAGATGATCGACCGCACGCTCGCCGACGGCAAAACGGTGATCATGCTCGTTCCGGAGATCGCGCTGACGCCGCAGACGGTCGGGATCTTCTGCCGCCGCTACGGAGAACGCGTCGCCGTGATCCATTCGGCGCTCTCGGAGGGCGAGCGGCAGGACGCCGATCGCAGGATCCGCCGGGGCGAGGTGGACGTCGTCATCGGAACGCGCTCCGCCGTTTTCGCGCCGCTTGCGAAAATCGGGATGATCGTCATCGACGAGGAGCACGAACACACCTATAAATCCGATCAGGATCCGAAATATCACGCGCGGGACGTGGCGGCATACCGCTGCGGCGTGCATCGCGCGCTCCTTCTTCTCGCCTCGGCGACGCCGTCGCTCGAAAGCTACTACAAAGCCGAGCGCGGCGTATACACCCTCGTTCCGTTGAAAGAACGCTACGGCGGCGCGAAACTGCCCGACGCCGTGATCGTCGATCTGCGCGAGGAGCTTCGCTGCGGCAATACCTCTCCGATCAGCCATGAGCTGGAAGACCGCCTCCGCGCCGTCTCCGAGCGCCGTGAGCAGGCGATCCTCTTTCTCAACCGCCGGGGCTACAACAGTCAGGTGACCTGCCGCGCCTGCGGCGACGCGCTGACCTGTCCGCGCTGTTCGGTCGCCCTGACCTATCACACCGACAAAGAAGGCGGAAGGATGCTCTGCCACTATTGCGGATACACCGCCCCGGTGCCGCGCGCCTGCCCCTCCTGCGGCGGCGAAAAGCTCGCCTTCCTCGGCTTCGGAACGCAGAAGGTCGAAGGCGAGCTCGGAAGCCTTTTCCCCGAACTCACCCTGATGCGTATGGACGCCGACACCACCGGGACGAAAATGGCGTACGACCGGATGCTCGAGGATTTCCGCGCCGAGAGGGCGGATCTTCTGCTCGGAACGCAGATGGTCGCCAAAGGACACGATTTTCCGAAAGTCACCCTCGTCGGCGTCATCCTTGCGGACACCTCGCTCTACGTCAGCGATTTCCGCGCAAACGAGCGCACCTTCTCGCTTCTCACGCAGGTCATCGGCCGTGCCGGACGGGCGAGCGAGCGCGGCGTCGCCGTCATCCAGACCTATTCGCCGCAGAACGAGATCATCCGTCTCGCCTGCGCGCAGGACTACGAAAGCTTCTACCGCGGCGAGATCGCCATCCGCCGCGAGCTTGCCTATCCGCCCTTCTGCGATCTCGTTACCCTCACGCTGACGAGCGAGGACGAGTCGGCGCTCTTCGGGGCGGCGCGCCGCCTTCCCGAACTGCTGAAGGAGAAAATGGCAGCCCCGGAATACCAAAGCCAGCCGCTCGTCGCCTTCGGGCCGTTCGAGGCAGGGCTTTATAAGATCAACGAAAAATACCGGATGCGCATGGTCGTCAAATGCCGGCTTTCGGTAAGCACGCGCGCGCTTTTCCGCTCTCTTCTTTCGGATTTTTCCTCCGATCGGAAGGTCACCCTTTCGGTGGATCAGAACCCGAACAATTCGTTATAACATAACTTTTGTTTACAAAATCCCTTTTGATACAGGAGAATGATATGGCAACTCTGAAAATCGTAAAATTCGGAGATCCGATGCTTCGCAAAATTTCCAAGCCGGTTTCCGAGATCAACGACCGCACGCAGACTCTGATCGACGATATGATCGAAACGATGCGCGAGCAGGACGGCGTGGGGCTTGCCGGCGTGCAGGTCGGCGTTCTTCGCCGCATCTTCGTCGTCGAGGTCGAGGAAGGGAAGGTCTATACCTTCATCAATCCCGAGATCCTCGCAACCTCCGGCGAGCAGGACGATCCCGAAGGCTGTCTTTCCAACCCCGGCGAATACGGCATGGTACGCCGCCCGATGTACGTCACAGCGAAGGCGACCGGCAGGGACGGCAAGGAATTTACCGTGGAGGCGGAAGGCCTCTTCGCGCGCGCCATCCTGCACGAATACGACCATCTCGAAGGCCGCATCTATACCGATCTGCAATACCGCGAAGCCACCGAAAAGGACTTCCGCAAAAAGAATAAATAATCCCCGGAGGATCGCCGTTTTATGAAGATCATGTTTATGGGTACGCCGGAGATCGCGGCG
>CADBPA010000142.1 GCA_902796505.1 uncultured Ruminococcus sp. | reverse complement strand
TGGCTAACAAATCGGTAAAAATCACGAAAAAGCGTCTTCCCGCGCGAGAAAACAATAGGAAGGAAAGCGGCAGGGAGCGATCCGCCGAGGCGGGCGGGAGCAGAAGCTTTGCCAAACCGGGCGGAGAGCGGCAGGGGACGGCGTTTTGCCAAACCGGGCGAGGGAGCGCACCGCCGGGCGGGCGTTTGATACGAACGGGCAAAAAGGATTCCGGAGCCGGAGCGGACGGTTTGCCGAAGCGGGGCAAAAAAACGGGCAAAGAGCGCGGCGCGGGCAAAAAAATCCGCGAAAACGCTTGATTTTTTTTAAAAAGTATGGTATGCTATGGTAAAAGAAATACGTCTTCCGCCGACGGAAGACCGTTCGCGCCGCAGGCGGCGCGGAAAGGAGCGCCTTTATGAAACTTCAGGAATCCGGAGAGATGTATCTCGAAACGATCCTCATTCTCTCGAAAGAAAAAGCCGAAGTCCACAGCGTGGACGTCGGAGAACACATGGGATTTTCCAAGCCGAGCGTCAGCCGCGCGATCGGGATCCTGAAAAACGCCGGGTACGTCGTGATGGAGAAGGACGGCAGTCTGTACCTGACCGACAGCGGCCGCGCGATCGCCGAAAAGATCTACGAGCGGCACAACGTGTTGAGCGAAGTATTCCGCTGTATCGGCGTGGACGACGAGACCGCCACAGCGGACGCCTGCAAGATCGAGCACGCGATCAGCGATAAGACCTTTGACGCGCTGAAAAAATATCTCGCCAAGAAGGCACAGACGAGCGAAAAATAAAAAAATCGCGGCGGTTTCGCCGCAAAAGGCAAACTTTTCTTTGCATATTCGGAGATTTTACGACGTTTTCGATATTCGGAACGGCGATCCGCGCTACGATCCGGACAGCCTGACGCCGCTCGGACATCGTCGGGCGGAATCCGCCCGGTGCAGGCTTGCCGGGCACGGCCTCGGCCGCATTTTCTCCTCGCCCCGGATCCTTGCGCACAAGACCGCCGCCCCGCGCGCTGCAAGTCTCCTCCGACCGCCATATGGACGCCGACCGTCTGCCGACCTCCTATCACCGCCGGGTCTTCCTCTGACCGCCCGGCGGTCTTTTTCTTTTTGCGGCGTTCGGGGACTCCCCTCTGCGCGATACGGAACGCCGGGATCGCCGGAAGATTTTTTTGCGCCGCTCCCCTCCCCGGCAGGAAAATCCGGACTATGGATCGTGGACGATCCCTGCTTGACCGGGCAGAGGCACGCGGAAGGAGCAAAGGATCAATCTCTGGTGAGAAGCCAGCAGATATAGAAGATACCGAACATGATGGCGAGCAAGCCGATGTCGGCGAGCAGGCGGAGGAAGTACATCAGGTTGCGGTCGCGGCGGAGTTTGCGGTACTCTTCCCTGCCGAGGTTTTTTTCGTGGATCTCCAGGACGGCGACGCCGTCATCGTTGTGCAGTCCGGCGTTCAGTTTGGAGTACTGCTTCGGCGTTCCGAACTGACGGCGCAGGTCGGGATAGCGGAAGGGGAGGCGATTATCGCGCTTGTCGGTACGGCTGACGTGATAGGTGAAAAATTCCCGTTCTTTCGGCATCCCGCGCTCGAAGGTGAATTTGTATTTTTTATAATCGACCAGCACCCAGCCGCGGCGGCTCATGCGGCGAAACCAGCCGTCGAGCAGAAAATAGAACGCCGGGAGAACGAAGCGGCGGCGAAAGATGCGTTTTTTTTGTTTCATGGAAATGACCATGCCTTTCATGTTTGGTGGACGGTCGCCGCTTTCGCGGACGGAGGCGCGGTTTCAGCCGGAAAGCCGATAGGTAAAAAGGAGAAAATCGGCGGTGACCGAGAGGCGGTCGAGAGCGGCGACGCGCGCACGGCCTTCGGCGGAGGTACGGTAGGCGTAAGGAGTCATTCCGAAGAGCGCGGAGACCGCGGCGCGGTCGGAAAGATCCATACGGAAGGTCAGCCGCTCGGTAGCGAGCCGATTGAAGCCGGGGAGAGCCGGATCTTTCGGGCTGTTGCGGTAAGGGG
>CADBPA010000141.1 GCA_902796505.1 uncultured Ruminococcus sp. | reverse complement strand
GTCGAAAAATTCGAGCAGGCGGTTTTGCGTATAGATCGCGTCCTCCTTCGGGATCAGGGCGCATTTTTTGCCGTATTCAAGAAGTTCGGCGATCAGCTCTTGCAGAGATTTCATGGATCTATCCTTCTGTTTTCTGTTAAAATGACAATAATTCTTTACTTTTTCAGGCTTTTCAAAAATTCTTCGATGCGCGCGAGCGCCCCGTTGATATGCTCGATGGAGTAGCAGTAGGACGCGCGGACGAAGCCTTCGCCGGACGCGCCGAACGCCGTTCCGGGAACGAGGGCGACGCGCTTTTCATAGAGCAGCCGCTCGCAGAACCGCTCGCTCGTCATCCCGGTGGACTCGATGCAGGGGAAGGCGTAGAAGGCGCCCTTCGGCTCGCGGCAGGAAAGCCCCAGCCGGTTGAAGCCCGCGACCATGATGCGGCGGCGGTCGTCGTACTCCTCGCGCATCCGCGCGACCTCTTCGTCGCAGCGTTCGAGCGCTTCGATGGCGGCGTACTGCGAGGTGGTCGGCGCGCACATAATGGCAAACTGGTGGATCTTCGTCATCTGCCGGATCAGGGGGGCGGGGCCGCAGGCGTAGCCGAGGCGCCAGCCGGTCATCGAGAAGGTCTTCGAGAAGCCGTTGATCGTGACCGTCCGCTCCTTCATGCCGGGGATCGACGCCGGCGAGACGTGGCTCTTGCCGCCGAAGGTCAGCTCGGCGTAGATCTCATCCGAGAGGACGAGAATATCGGTATCGCGCAGGACTTCCGCAATCGCCTCGAGGTCGGCTTTTTCCATGATCGCCCCGGTCGGGTTGCAGGGATAGGGGAGGATCAGGGCTTTGGTGCGGCTCGTGAGGAGCGCGCGCAGCTCGCCGGGGGTGACCTTGAAGTCGTGCTCGGCTTTGGTCGGCAGAATGACCGGCACGCCGCCGGCGAGACGGACGAGCGGATCGTAGCAGACGTAGCTCGGCTGGGGGATGATGATCTCGTCTCCCGGCTCGGTGATGGCGCGGATGGCGGCGTCGATCGCCTCGCTTCCGCCGACGGTGATCAGCACCTCGCTCGCGGGATCGTATTCCACGGCGTATTTGCGCAGCACGTAGTCCGCGACGGCGCGGCGGAGCGATTCGAGGCCGCGGTTGGCGGTATAGCGCGTCGCACCGGCTTCGAGCGAGCGGATGCCCGCCGAGCGGATCTGCCAGGGGGTGCGGAAGTCCGGCTCGCCCACGCCGAGCGAGATGACGTCCTCCATCGTGTTGGCGATGTCGAAGAATTTGCGGATGCCGGAGGGGGTGATGTCCTGCACCGTGCGGGACAGGATCTTTTCGTAATTCAGTCCGCTCATAAGGAGATCTGCCCTCTTCCGTCCGGCTCATCCTCGGTCAGATTCACGCCGAATTCCTTGTATCTGCGCATGACGAACTGCGTCGCGGTGGAGGTCACGCTGTCGATGACCGAAAGCTCATGGGCGACGAAGTAGGCGACCTCGTGGAAGGTCTTTCCCCGGACGACGACGTTGAGGTCGTACGCCCCCGACATCAGCGAGACCGCCTCGACCTCCGGGTATTTCGCCACGCGCGCGGCGACCTCCTCGAAGCCGAGCCCCGCCTTCGGGGTGACCTTCAGCTCGATGATCGCGCTGACGCCGTCGCTGTCGAGGCGCTCCCAGTCGATGACGCCTTTGTAGCCGCGGATGATCCCGGCGCGTTCCATATCGTCCACGCGCGCTCTGACGTCCTCCTCCGAAAGCCCCACGACGGTGGCGATATCGGCGTAGCTGAGGCGCGCGTCCTTTTCAAGCAGTTTGAGAATTTTCCGGTCTACCGGGCGAAGGTCTTCCATAACGTCTCCTTTTCGGGGCTTCCTTTCCGCGCCTGCCGGACTCCTCCGCGCCGAAGAGCGGCAAGGATCCCTGCGGGGTGCGAAAGCGCGCCCGTTTCTTTCATTTTAAAAATATTATAAAGGCATTTTCGCGCTTTGTCAAGTTGTTTCGGGAAATTTGCCCGAAAAAGTATCCGCCGGGGAAAGCAGAGGCTCACCGCCGGAAAGCCGTCCACAGGTCCCGCCGCCGCATCCTTCCGCCCCCTGCGCCATCCACGATTTGGAATTTTTCCGCTTTTTTCAGCTTTATTAGCATTATTTACAACTTTTTTTGAATTTTTTTGTGAATTTTTTCAATTATTTTTGAAAAACTATTGAAATTAACAAAAAAAAGAGATAAAATATAGTACAGTATGAACAAATACGATTTGCATTGTCCGAGCCCATGCCCGGAGGGGAGTTCTCCGTCGGGCGCCGTTTATGACAAGAAAGGAAGAAGCATATGTCCAACCGTTTATTTCAGACCGTTGTCCATCAGATGAAAGACGTCATCGGGCGCACCATCGGCGTGATCGACGAAAACGAGATCATCGTCGCCTGCAGCGATCTCGGCCGCATCGGCGAATCCCGGCAGAACGTCCGCTCCGAGCTCATCCTCTCGCTTCCCTGCGCGGTGATCGACGATACTACATATCGTTTTGTCTCCGAGACCGAAAAGAACGACTGCATCGTTTTTGCGGAGGGTGCCGACGCGGAGGCCGCCAAGACCACCGAGATCCTTGCCATCACCTTCGGCAACATCAAGGCGCTCTACGACGACAAGTACGACAAGGGCTCTTTCATCAAGAACATCATTCTCGATAATATTCTTCCGAGCGATATTTATATCAAATCGAACGAGCTGCATTTCAACAGCGAGGAATGCCGCGCGGTCTTCGATCTGAAATTCCAGGGCGGCGGAGAGACCCCGCCCGCCGAGATCGTGCAGAGCTTCGTCACCGACAAGACGAAGGACTACGTGATCAGCATCGGCGAGCAGGACATCGTTCTCGTCAAGGAGGTCAGCCCGGATACCGACGCCGAGGCGCTCGAAAAGATGGGGCAGGATATGCTCGCCGGCATCTCGGAGACCTACAAGACCAAAGCCGTCATCGGCATCTCCTCGGTGGTGGATACGCTGAAAGACCTCGCGAAGGCCTACAAGGAAGCGCGCATCGCGCTGGAGGTCGGCAAGGTGTTCGACATCGAAAAGCCGGTGATGTCCTACGAGGATCTCGGGATCGGACGGCTGATCTATCAGCTGCCCTCCACCCTCTGCGATATCTTCCTGCAGGAGGTGTTCAAGAAGGGATCGCTCGAATCGCTCGATAAGGAGACGCTGATGACCGTTCAGAGCTTCTTCGAGAACAACCTGAACGTCTCCGAGACCTCCCGCAAGCTCTTCGTCCACAGAAACACCCTGGTCTACCGCCTCGAAAAGATCCGCAAGCTGACCGGGCTGGATCTGCGCGAATTCGACCACGCGGTCACCTTCAAGGTCGCCCTGATGGTCAAGAAGTATCTGACCAGCAAACCCACCAAATTCTGATCCTTACGGCGTCGGGAAGGCTCTGTTCGGAAGTTTCCGGGCGAGCGCCCCTCTGCCGGCGAAAGGAGTTTTTATGCAAACAAACGGAGCGGAACCGAAAAAACCGTTTCTGAAGCGCGAGATCCCGCCCGCGATCGGGCGCATCGTCGTCTTTCTCGTCCTGATCGCGACCTTCGTGTCGCTCTTCTCCTGCTCGATCCTCGATGATCTTGCGGGAGACGGAGCCGTCCGGCGTCCCTTCGGGGACAACACCGGGCCGTCGGTGCTCGACCATATCGGAGAGGACGCCGTCGCCGGGTTCGACCGGACGAAATTTGCCCGCGTCGAGCGGATCTTCGACAACTATTCGGTTTACGATTACAGCGACAAAGAGACGATCGCCGCGAAAACGCTCGCGATCTATCGGGAATATTTTGAGGAGAAGATCGATCTCTCCGACCGCACCGCCGTCACCGACGCGATGCTCTACAGTTTCGTCGAGGCGCTGGGAGACAAGTACGCCTTCTACCGCACGGCGGAGCAGTACGAGGACTATGAGACCGATATGAGCGGAAATTTTTACGGCATCGGCGTCTTGGTCCACTATGAGCCCGATCCGATGACCGTTTCGGTGACCGAGGT
>CADBPA010000140.1 GCA_902796505.1 uncultured Ruminococcus sp. | reverse complement strand
TCGCCCGAAACGCCGACCGCCGAGACCTCGTCCGGCTCGCCGAAGAGGAAACGCACCATATCGTAGTCGTGAATGCCCATATCGAGCATACATCCGCCCGAACGCTTGTCGTCGCGGAACCAGCCGTCGAATCCCCATCTCGGAAGCGCCGAGAGCCGCTCGGTCTCCATCGCGAGGACCTTGCCGTATTTGCCCGAATCGATCGCCGCTTTCGCCGCGAGATAGTGGCAGTTGAAGCGCAGGCACTGGCCGATCATCAGCCGCCGTCCGGACTTCTTCGCCGCCTCCGCCATTTCGAGGCAGTCGGCGGAGGTGAGCGCCATCGGCTTCTCCGATTGCACGTTGTAGCCGAGCGAGAGCAGTTTCAGCACGTATTCCTTGTGCAGATAGGTCGGCAGGCAGACGTCGACCGTGTCGAGCTCTTCGTTTTTCAGCATTTCGTCGAGATCGGTGTAGAGGTGCAGTCCCTCGATGCCGGACTTCTCGCCCTTGATGTTGATCTCCAGCTCTTTTTTGAACTGGTTTTCGTCGATATCGCAGAGCGCGACGAGGCGGACCGGATAATTCTCCTTGGCGAGAACGTCGTATCCGTGCTTGTGCGAGCGGGCGATGCCGCCGAAACCGAGGATGCCAACTTTCAGTTCTTTCATGGGGTAACTCCTTTGAAGAGAAAATAGTTTACTTTACGTTCATCATAGCATATCCGCCGGGAAAAATCAAGGCTTTGCGCGTTTTCCGCGGAAAACTTTTTATTTTTGCAGCTTTCTCTTCCAGAAGAAGGAGCAGAGAAAGGCGCAGACCGAGCCGAGCGCGGCAATCACGATCCAGGATCCCACCGTGAATCCCCAGCCGAACTTTTCCGAGAGCCGCGCGAAGCCGTAGGTCGCCGCCGCCGCGCCGACGTAGGTGCAGGAATTGATCACGCCGGAGACGGTCGAGATCCGCCCGGTGCGCGCGAAGCGGTTCGGGAAGAAGTGGACGAGCATCAGGTTCGCTCCGTGCATACACCCGGTGATCATCGAGAGCAGAAGGGTGGAGACCGGCATCGACCTGCCGTTCAGCAGGAAGAGCAGAAGCGAGAAGAGACAGCTTCCGAGGAAGATCACCCCGGCGCAGAAGGCCTCGTCGCGGAAGATCCGCTCGCGCAGAATGCGAAAGAGAATCAGCGAGAGAACGCTGAAGATCGCCAGCACCACCGTCGAGAGGATCGAATATTCGGCGGAAAGCCCGAAGGTTTCGAGCAGATACGAGGGCATCCAGTTGGTCACGCCGTCGCGCAGACAGCCCTGCAGAGCGACCGCCGCCATCGCAAAGATCAGCGGAAGGAGCATTCCGCGCACGGTGATCGGCGATCCGCCCGCCTCGTCTTTCGGAAGCGGCCGCGGCGCGAAATCACAGCCGGCGAAGAGCCTTTTCTGCGCGAGGAGCCAGAAGATCAGGATCAGCACGCCGCCCGCCGCGCAGCACGCCATGATCCACCGCCATCCGAGATGCGGCAGAAGCAGCGGACAGAGCAGATAGAGAAAGACCGTCGCGCCGGAGGATCCGTAGGCGACGCGCACGCCGCCGAGCGAGTATTCCGCCTCGTTCATCGTCGCGGACATGATGCGCACGATCGGAGGCCAGAGCATCGCCTGCGCGAAGCCGTTCACCCCCCAGACCGCCGCCATCGCGTAGACGTTCGGCATCAGGGGAAGCGCGAGATTGCAGAGAACGGCGAGCGAGAGACCGAAGGTGAGCAGGTTGGTCGGGCGCACCCGGTCGCCGATCACGCCGGAGACGATCTGCCCCGCGCCGTAGGAGACCGTCAGCGCGACGACGACGATCGAGAGGGCGGATTTTTCCATGCCGAGATCGGCGCAGATCGAAACCAGCATCACCGCGAAATTGATCCGCGTCAGATAGCTGGCGAAGTAAACGAGCGTCAGAAGATAGGAGATCTTCGAGGCGCGCGCGGAGACGTCGGGATTTTTCTTCATGCAGAATTTGTTCCTTTCGGGAAAACCGTACAAGAACGATTATACTACTTTGCCCGGAAAAAAGCAATAGATTTTGCCCGAAAACCGCCGTCCGATCCCAAAAAAATCCCCGCCGCGCAAAGCGTCGGGGCTTGACAAGACGGGGAAAATATGTTATTCTGTTATCGGATCCCAAAACGCGCGAAAAAAGCGCGCAAAAACGCGAAAAAGAAAAAATCCGGAGAAGAGAAAGGGGAAGTCTGATGAAATTTTACCGTCCGCATATCCTGCCGCTCGGCAGGCTCCAAGAAAAAACGACCGCCGCCGCGCTTGCCCCGGAGAGTTACGCCGTCGTCGCCTTTTCTTCCTACCCGGAGCGGCTTTCCGCCGCCGCGGGCGGGCATCTGCATTTTCTCGCCCTTCCGGTGGACGATATTCCGACCCGGACCGGCAATTATTTTCAGGAAAAACACGCCGCGTCGATCCGCGATTTTCTTCTCTCGCTTCCCGGCGAGGTCGGCAGTCTCTTCTTCTGCTGTGACAGCGGCGAATCCCGCAGCTCGGCGTGCGCCGCGGCCGTTCTGCGCGCAATGGGCGTTTCGGACGCCGTCGTCTGGGAAAACCCGAAATATCACCCGAACCGCCTCGTCTACGCCGAGACCTGCCGCGCCTTCGGCATTCGAGTCACCGAGCAGGAGATCGCCGCGCG
>CADBPA010000139.1 GCA_902796505.1 uncultured Ruminococcus sp. | reverse complement strand
TGAAATTACAAAACGAAATGATCGCGCATTTCGATCTGATCGCTCCGTACTATCTTTTCGGCGCTTCGGATCAGGTCAAGGATGCGGAAGCCACGGAGAGCAAAAAGCACGGATACCGCGAAAGAGCGAAGAAAATTCTCGCAAACGGCTATCTGTTCGGTCCGGATTGGATGCGCCTGCATCGGGAGTTTTATGACGCTTTCTATGCGCCGAAGCCGGGCAAGCCGTCCGAGGATTTCCCGATCAAGCCGGAGTGAAAATTGAAAACGAAACGGCTATTATACCAAAACCGACTTTCAGCCTTACGATCCGACAAGCAGGCCGCGTTACGTCGAGTATCTGAATTACTGATCCCGATTTTGCAGCGGCGTTTTCGCCCGCCGCGAAAAAACGCGCGATCCTAGCGAAAAAACCGCTTGCCGGAAGGCAGGCGGTTTTGGTTTTCGGGGCTTCCCTGCCCCGGCGAAAAGGAGGCGTTTTTCGCGCCCCGGATCGAAGGCGAAAGAGATGCCGCCGGATCTTCGGCGGAGCGGCGCCCGGATCAAAAGCGAGAGAGATGCCGCCGGATCATCGGCGGAGCGGCGCCCGGATCGTTTGCCGGGGCGAAGGATCACTCCTCCCAGCCGGTCATGCGGTCGAGGATGGCGAAGAGGGCGGGCTTTTTCTCTTTGGTCATACCGGTGGTATCGCCGAAGGACATCAGCGAATAGCCGTCGAGATTCTGCTCCCAGATCGGGAGGCCTTCGCCGTTCGGATCGCCGGTCGCGGCGAAGTTCGCAAAATAGGCGAGCATTTCGGCGGAAAGGGCGCGGTCACGCGCATCGAAAAGCTTCGACTTTTCGGGGACGTTGCCGTAGAGGTAGATCTCCTCGCCGCTGTGCCACGGACCGAGACGGCCGTTCGTCTTGGAGAAGTAGTATTCGTATACCGGGATCCTATTTTCGACGGCGAGGCGGTCGAGGCAGAAGTGCGGATAATCGAAGAAGGTCGCGCCGAAGATCTCCGCCCAGGCGGTATCCGCTTCGGCGTTCGTGGAAACCGGATAGAGCGCGAGGATCTCGTCGGCATATCCGCCGAAATAGCCGCGCACCTTGCTCTCGTAATTTTTCAGATTTGCGTGGTCGAAGAGGAGGAAGGGCGCGGACTCCTCGCTGTTGTATCCGTGGAAGATCGCCTCCTCGTTGTGGATCCCCTTGCGATAGGATTCCATCGGCAGTTCGGTGAGAACGTAGCCGTCGATCGTGATATGATGCTGGGTGTCGGCCTCGGCGACCAGCGCTTCGGCGGAGAGGGCGCGCAGATCGGCGATACTCTTCGCTCCGTACTTTTCCCTGAGCGTCTTACCGCTTGCAAGCGCCTCGTCAAAGAGGCGGAAGGAGTGCGGCGGCTCTGCGGAGGCGACCGTCGAGCTTTCCATCACCACCCGCCGGAAAAGCCCCTTGGCAAGCGGCGAGGTACAGAGCGCGCTGACGCAGGCGGAGCCTGCCGATTCTCCGGCGAGGGTGATATTTCCGGGATCGCCGCCGAACGCCGCGATATTCTTCTTCACCCATTCGAGCGCCTTGATCTGGTCGAGCAGGCCGTAATTTCCGGTCGTGTGATTCGGGGATTCCGCGACGAGCTCTTCGTCGGCATAAAAGCCGAAAACGCCGAGACGGTAGCCCATATTGACAACAATCATTTGCTTTTTCGCAAGTCCGAGACCGCTGTAATCGCCGTACCACGGCTGCCCGGTCTGGAGCGATCCGCCGTGAATATAGACGACGACCGGCAGGTTTTCGGCGTTGCCCGACGGCTTCCAGATATTCAGATAGAGCGAGTCCTCGCTCACCGGGGGCAGGTAGTTATCTGAGGCGGTGATCTCGTAATCGTGGTAGCCGATGATGCGGGCGAGCGAATCGTAGAGCGCGGAATTCTGCGGCTGCATACTCATCGGGGCGAAGTGGTCGGCGGCAAGCACGCCCTCCCATGCTTCGGGATCCTGCGGCTCTTTCCAGCGCAGATCGCCCACCGGGGGCTTCGCGTAAGGGATGCCGGCGTAGACTTCGACCGCGCCGTCCGCAGAGATCACGCCCTGCAGATCCCCCTGCTCGACCGAGACGATCCCGGTCTTTTCGGGAGTCTTTCCTTCCACGGCGGGAACGGCGCGCACCGGCGGCCGGGAGATCAGGAGCGCAAGCGCGAAGAGCAGAAACCACCCGGCAAACGCCGCAAGGCGGAAGTACCATTTCGCACCGGGCAGGAAGATCAGGTAGCAGGCGCAGAAGGCGCCGGTGAAGAGCGCCGTAAGGATAAAGCCCCAAACGGTGAATTTACCGAGCTCAAGGATCGCCAGCATCAGAAGGAAGATCAGCGCGACGCCGATGATCCAAAAAATTCGTTTGGCTGTCATCATTTTTCTCCGTTTCTGTTTTCGGGCAGCGACCGGCGCGCCTCTCTGCGCGAAAGCCTCCGCCCTTCGTTTTCCGGTCTATTATTATAGCAGATTTTCTTCGATTTGTAAAGGGCTTTTTTCGTTTTCGGGGGGAAGCAGTTCTGATACGGGGACGGCAAGGGCGGCGGCGAGGGCAAGGAGTTCCATATCGGTGACAAACCGTTTTCCGCATTCGATCCGCTGAACGGCGTTTTTATCGACGTCCATTCCGCAAAGCTGCAGGCGCTCGGCAAGCGCGCGTTGGGAAAGCTTCGGCTTCATCGCTTTGCGGATGTGAAACACCTGCTCGCCGCAAATATTGTTCTTCCCTTCCGCCGTTTTCGTTTTAAACATGTTTTTTCTTCCTTTTTTGACATTCAGTGCTTGACTTTTCTTTTAGTATATGTTACAATAAAGAAAAAATGACATTCAGTAAATGTCAAAATAGAATCTTTTATAAAACAAACAGGAAGGAAACACAAAATGAGCAGCACGGAAGAAGTTCTCACGCGGGAGTGCCGCCAGCGGCTATCCGACAAAGCACAGGCGGTCGCCAAAAAATACGGATGCTATTGGGTGGGATATTTTAATTTCAATTGTTTCAGCAAAATCAATATTCCCAGTTCCAAAATCTACTACATTCACGAAACGATTTCATGGATCGGGAAGGACAGTTATCAAACGAACGACACCGTTGTCACCGGAGCGACCACTACGACCACCGGGAAGAGTACGCACGAGCCGGACTTTTTGGGGTATCGTATTTTAGGAGAATCCAAGGAAAGTTCCAATACCCAATATCAAACGAAAAACGTTACCAATACGCATTACGTCAGCGTAACGAAAACCAAAACGATCTATCTGTATTACGTTTTGGTCAATGATAAAGAAAGTTTCGATAAACTGGTCTATTATCGGGATAATTTCAAAGAAACAAGAAATCAAATGCGAGAAGCCACCAGGCGCCCGATGCAAAAAATGAATTTCCTTCCTTATTTTAAAAAATGGGCGAAGGAGAAATGGAACGAGGATATATGGTCCTCGCTCATGATGATGTTCTTTTTCTTCACGCGCTTTTTCTCCTGTTTCTATCCGGTTTTTTTCGCAGTATTGACTTTGATTTCTGCAGCGGTAGCGTTGATCTGCAGCGTAATTACCGCAATCAAGGAAAATGACCGCGAGTTACTGGGTACGGACTTATTACTCATCGTGCCGGTCTTATTTGCACTGGTCGGTAATCGAGAGGCTGTATTCACCGAAAATATACTATATAATATCTTCCACGCAGGGATGTTTCTTGTTTCTGCCATCATTGTGATTTATTTTACAATCTCCCTTTTTAAAGATGTCAAAAAAGATTGGCAAACACACAATAAACAGGCGCAATACAATCAAGATTATCGGGGAATTGGCATGTCGATTTGTGAAGACATCCGTGAAATCGAACGGCATCTCAGCTGAAAAATCGTTCTGATATACGGCAAATATACGGCAAAGCGCCGCACCTCTTTGGGGTGCGGCGCTCTTTTGGGAAGAGGCGGTTTTATCAGAATTCCGCGATCATGCCGTCGTAGGCGGTGAGGAAGCCTTCGTTGATGGCGAGGTCTTCAAACTCATCGTAGGAAACCTGCTCGCCGTTGTGCGAGAAGTGGGTGAGGACGGCGATGGTTTTCGGGGTGAGGAAGCCGGCGTAG
>CADBPA010000138.1 GCA_902796505.1 uncultured Ruminococcus sp. | reverse complement strand
GCGCCGATCTGCGCGTACCGGGCGACGGAAGCCCCGACGAGGTCGCAAAGCAGATCCTTCTCGCACATTCATAAAACGATCCCCGAAAGGAATACGATATGAAAATTCTTGTGATCAACGGGCCGAATCTCAATATGCTCGGCATCCGCGAGCCGCAGATCTACGGCAGAACGACCTACGAAGACCTTTGCGCGCGCATCCGCGATCACGCGCAGAAGATCGGCGCGGAGGTCGAGATCTATCAATCCAACCACGAAGGCGATCTTGTGGACCGCATTCAGGCGGCCTACGGAAATATCGACGGCATCGTCATCAATCCTGCGGCTTATACGCACACAAGCGTTGCATTGCTCGACGCGCTCAAGGCGGTCGGTATCCCGGCGGTCGAGGTGCATATTTCGGACGTTTCGGCAAGAGAGGATTTCCGGCAGATCAGTTTTGTCAGACGGGCTTGCTTTGCGAGCGTGATTGGTCACGGAATCGACGGATACCTCGAAGCGATGGACCTTTTATGGGAGAGTTACCGTGAAAATTAAGATCCTTCCCTCGCGCGCCGAAGGCGGACTCCCGGCGCCGCCGTCCAAAAGCCTTTCGCACCGTTATCTGATCTGCGCGGGACTTGCAGAGGGCGAAAGCCTGATCCGCGGGATCGCGCAAAGCGAGGATATCGCGGCGACGGCAGACTGCCTACGGGCGATCGGTGCGGAGTGCGAAATCGGAGAAAACTGCGCACGGGTACGGGGTACGGGCGGTAAAATCTCCGCACGGGTGCCGCTTCCCTGCCGTGAATGCGGAAGCACGCTGCGCTTCTTTATCCCCCTCTGCCTGACGGCGAAGGAGAAGATCTCTCTGACCGGGAGCGAACGTCTTCTTGCGCGGCCGCTCGAAGAATTTGAAAAGATCTGCCGTGGGCGCGGGCTTCTCTTTGCACGCGGCGAAAGAGAGATCGTGCTGCAGGGACCGCTCACCGCGGGCGAATACCGCTTGCGCGGCGACGTCAGCAGTCAATTCATCAGCGGACTGCTCTTTGCGCTTCCGCTTCTTTCAGGCGACAGCCGCATCGTGATGGAGGGAGAGGTCGAGAGCCGCTCCTATATCGAGTTAACGAGGAATGCGCAAGCGGAGTTCGGCGTTTTCAGCGAATGGACCGACGATCACACGCTCGCCGTTTCCGGCGGACAGCGCTATCGCGCGGCGGAGGCGGCGGTGGAAGCCGATTGCTCGAACGCGGCGTTTCTCTGCGCGCTCGGCGAGGTCGGCCATGCGGTGGAGGTCACCGGAATGAATCCCGCGACCGCGCAGGGCGACCGGGTGTTTGCCGAATATTTCAAACGCCTGCGGAGCGGCGCGCCGACGCTTTCGCTTTCCGACTGTCCGGATCTCGGTCCGATCCTCTTCGCGCTCGCCGCCGAAAAAAACGGAGCGCGCTTCACCGGCGTGCGCCGGCTCCGCCTCAAAGAGAGCGACCGCGTGGCGGCGATGGCGGAGGAACTCGGAAAATTCGGCGTCCGGCTGACCGTCGGGGAGGACGAGGTCCTCGTTCCGGGCGGACAGATCCGCGCGCCGCGCGAAGAGCTTTCGGGACACAACGACCACCGCATCGTGATGGCGCTTGCGGTTTTATGCACGAAATACGGCGGCGTGCTCTCGGGAGCAGAGGCCGTCAAAAAAAGTTTCCCGGACTTCTTCCGGATGCTGGAGGAAGCGGGAATTCAGGTTCAAAGATATGAATGAGATCCATAAGAATACGAAATTTCTGATCGTCGGACTCGGCCTGATGGGCGGTTCTTACGCAAAGGCCCTCAAAAAACAGGGCTATTCCGTGGCGGCGATCGATACCAGAAAGAGCGCGATCGATTACGCGCTGGAAAACGGGATCATCGACGCAGGCGCGGACTTTCCCGATCCCGATCGGATCGGAGAGGCGGATATTGCGGTTTTTGCGCTCTATCCGAAGGTGTTTTCGGAGTGGATCGGAGAAAATCAGCGTTTTTTCCGGCCGGGGACGCTTCTGACCGACGTGACCGGCGTGAAGACCGGGATCGTTTATGAGATCCAGGGAAAACTGCGAAGCGATCTCGAATTCATCGCCGCACATCCGATGGCGGGGCGGGAGGTCTACGGTGTGGAAAACAGCGACGAGGGGATCTTCCGCGGAGCGAATTATATCGTCGTGCCGACCGAAAAGAATACCGATCGCGCGATCCGCACGGCCAAAGAGATCGGAGAGCTGCTCGGCTTTGCGCGCATCTCGGAACTTTCGCCGGAGGAGCACGACGAGATGATCGGGTTTCTCTCGCAGCTGACGCATTGCATCGCCGTCGCGCTCATGACCTGCTCGGACAATCACCATCTCGCCGATTACACCGGAGACTCCTTCCGGGATCTGACGCGCATCGCGCGGATCAACGACGCGATGTGGTCGGAGCTTTTTCTCATGAACCGCGAGGCGCTTCTGCGGCAGATGGATCTTTTCGCCGGGGAGTTCTCTTCCCTGCGGAAAATGCTCGAAGAACGCGACGCGGACGGTCTGCGCGAAAAGATGCGCCTATCGACCGAGCGGCGCGCGTGGTTCGACAAAAAATCCTGATGATGCAAACAATTGTTAGAATATGAGGTAACGATCCTATGAATATGGAATTTGAACGGAAACTTGCGATCCCGATGGAAGTCAAGGAAATGTATCCTTTGCGCGCCGATCTTGCGGCGATCTACGAAAAGCGGGACGTCGAGATCAAGGACATTCTGGCCGGCAGAGACGATCGGCTGCTGCTGATCATCGGCCCCTGCTCCGCTGACAGCGAGGACAGCGTGATCGATTATATCACGAGACTGCGCGGCGTGCAGGAAAAGGTGAAGGACAAGATCCTCATCATTCCGCGCATTTATACGAACAAGCCCCGCACGACGGGCGACGGATACAAAGGGATGCTTCACCAGCCCGATCCGACCGAGAAGCCGGATATGTTCAAGGGGATCGTCGCCATCCGCAAGCTTCACATGCGCGCGCTCTCCGAGACCGGGTTTTCCTGCGCGGACGAAATGCTGTATCCCGAAAACCACAAGTATCTCGACGATATGCTCGCCTACGTCGCGGTGGGGGCGCGGTCGGTCGAGGATCAGCAGCATCGGCTGACGGCGAGCGGCATCGAAGTCCCCGTCGGCATGAAGAATCCGACCGGAGGCGATCTTTCGATCATGCTGAATGCGATCACCGCCGCCCAGCACAAACACACCTTCATTTATCGCGGCTGGGAGGCGCATTCGCAGGGCAATCCCTACTCTCACGCGATCCTGCGCGGGTATATGAACAAGCACGGCCAGTCGATGCCGAATTATCACTACGAGGATCTGCGGCTGCTTTGCGAGCTGTATTTTGCGAAGGGGCTCTCCAACCCCGCCGCCATTGTGGATACCAACCACGCGAATTCGGGAAAAAATCCTTTCGAGCAGATCCGCATTGCCAAAGAGGTCCTTGCCAGCCGCCGCTACAGCGACGATATCCGCCGTCTGGTCAAGGGCTTCATGATCGAAAGCTATATCGAGGACGGCGCGCAGAAGATCGGAGAGGGGATCTACGGCAAGTCCATCACCGACGCCTGCCTCGGCTGGGAAAAGAGCGAACGGCTGATCTATGATATTGCCGACGCGCTTTGATTTTGAAAATACAAACAAGCGGCTCGCAGAAAGCGGGCCGCTTGTTTTACGAAAAGATCGTTTTTACGGATTTTTCGGAAGAATGATGGTGGAAACGTCGCTGTCTCCGACGTAGGTTTCGGGCAGAATGCCGTTCCACTGCTGGATGTAATAGTAGCGGGCGAGATTTTCCGCGCCGATCTTCAGTTCTTCCGAGGTCACCTCGCTGCCGTCCACCTTGTAGAGCTTGTTGATGCCGCTCTCCTCGTCCGAGACGACCGTCCAGCCGTTGATGGAGGCGAGGCGCTGAAGCGCGATGGCGGCTTCCTTCTTGCCCTGATACTCCGCGCTGTCCGCCGAGATCTTGGCGACTTCCATATCCGCCTGAGCCTGGATCTTGGCGACCTCCGCCGCCGCGTTCGCTTCGATCTTGTTGCGCTCCGCCTGCTGCTGCGCCTGCATGGTCTTCTGCGCCTGAAGCGTTTCTTCCTTCAGTTTGTTCTGCGCGGCGACCTGCTTTTCCTCAACCGCGGTGGTAAAAGCGTCGGTGAAATCCATATCCTCGATCGCCGTGCTGACGACCTCGATATTGTACTTGACGAGTTGTTTGCCGAGCAGCTCCTCGATCTCGGCGGCGAGCGTGTCCCGATTGCCGATCAGATTCTCCGCCGTATAGTGTGCCATAATGGTCTTGACCGATTCCTGAACGTTCGGCGTGATCACCGTGTCGAAATAGGCGGTGCCGATGGTGCGGTAAATATCCTGTGCGTTGCTCTTGGAGATCTGATAGTTCAGCGTGTATTGGCAGGAGACCTCCTGAATGTCGGACGAGAAGCAGTTGAGCGCGATGGACGCCTTCTGCACGCGGTTATCCATCTGCACGACGGTGTTCCAAGGAGCTTTGGCGTGAAGACCTGCGTCGAGCGTATAGTCCTCGACCTTACCGTAGGTCACGACGACTCCGGTATGCCCGGCGTCCACCGTGGTGACGGACGCCGAGATCAGGATCACGGCGGGGAGAAGGATCGCCGCGCAGATCGCGGGGATCCCGACGGCTTTTTTGTTCTTGCGGAGGGCGACGATACCGCCGATCATTCCGCCGGCGAGCAATAGTACACTGATAATTAATGCAAACATTTATTTACTCCTGTGGCGTTTATTCTTGGTTTTCAGACGAATCCTCGGAAGATTTCGACGCGGCTTTTCCGCCGACGTATCCGGCGAGAAGCGAAGCGAGGTCGATGCCGGTGGATTCCTTCATTCCCTCGACGATCTGGTTGGTACTTGCCATGACGTCACGGACGACCTTGGTCGAATTGCCGTCGCCGTACATCACGATCTTGTCGGTGCGGGAGAGCGGCTCCGCGGCGTTCTTGACGACTTCGGGCAGGGCGTTCAGATACATCTCGAGGACCGAGGCTTCGCCCATCTTCTTCTGCGCTTCCGCCTTCTTCTCGATGGCTTCGGCTTCGGCAATGCCTTTGGCGCGGATACCTTCCGCCTCCTGCTCCATTGCGTAGCGGAGCGCCTCGGCTTCGGCGCGCTTCGCCTCGGCGGCCTTGACGGCTTCGTACTGACGGGCGTCAGCTTCTCTCTGGCGTTTGATGAGATCGGCCTCGGCGCGCTTCTCTTCCTGATATTTCAGCGCGTCCGCCTGCTTGCGGATGTCGGCGTCAAGCTTGCGCTCTTTGATGGAGATCTCGCGCTCGGCAAGTTCCGCTTCCTTTTCGCGGCGGGCGATGTCGGCTTCGAGCTTTGTGACCTCGATGGTCTTGCGCTGATTTTCCTGCTGGATCGAATACGCGGCGTCGGCTTCCGCCTTCTTGGTATCGGCTTTGACCTTCATCTCCGCCTGCTGAACGGCGAGTTCAGCGTCCTGCGCGGCGATCTTCTTATCCGCCTCGACCTTGACGGCGTTGGCTTCCTCCTGTGCGTTCGCGGTGGCGATGGCGATGTCGCGCTGGGCGTTCGCTTTGGCGATCTGGGCGTTCTTGCGGATCTGCTCCACGTTGTCGATACCCATATTCTCGATGGTACCGGCGGCGTCCTTGAAGTTCTGAATGTTGAAATTCACCACTTCGATGCCGAGCTTTTCCATATCCGGAACGACGTTCTCGGTGATCTTCTTGGCGACGCCCTGGCGATCCTGCACCATTTCTTTGAGTCCGACCGAGCCGACGATCTCGCGCATATTGCCTTCCAGCACCTGCGTGACCAGCGTGATCATCTCATCCCGGCGCATCCCGAGCAGAGATTCCGCCGCCTTTTCGAGAAGGGCGGGATCGGAGGAAACCTTGATGTTGGCAACGCCGTCCACCGTGACGTTGATAAATTCGTTGGTGGGAACGGCCTCGGAGGTCTTGACGTCCACCTGCATGACGCGCAGGGAGAGTTTATCCACCCGCGTCAGGAACGGAACGCGCCAGCCGGCGCGGCCGATGAGGATGCGGCGCTTTCCGAGCCCGGAGATGATGTACGCCGTGTCGGGCGGCGCTTTCATGTAGCCGGATACTCCGAGGAGCACAAGGAGGACGGCGACTGCGGCGATGATGATAAAAAGAATGGGGGGCATACTGATTTCTCCTTTTCTGTTTTTATTTTTGTGAGAGGACGAACTCCCGGCAGAGGCGCCTTCCGCCGAGGGGGAGCGCGCGGAGACGGATACGAAAAAGAGACTCCGCGCACTTTGCGCGAAAAGTCTCGTACGGCCGATCGGCGATGAACAGCGGGCATAGCCGGGCTGACGCTGCTCATCTTCTTTGTTCCCAAAGAAGAACTACTCCCTTTTGGCATTATCAGTATAGCATAACCGCATAGCTTTGTCAAGAGATTTCCGACCGATTTTTCCGATTTGTAAAAACCTTCTAAAAACGGATACAAAAAATTGTATAAAATGCAAAAAGGCGAAAAAAGATGCCGAAAATACCTTGTCTTTTCGTATTTTTTATGTTAAAATAAAGGCGATCCTGTTTCAAAAGAACGCAGAACGGAGGACCGAATATGAAAAAAATCCATTTGTCCATGAGCCGGCCGTGGGTCTATCTTTTTGAACTGCCGCTTGCCGGGCTGTTCGTTCTCTGCATTCTTTTTCACAACCGGGTGGATTCTCTGCTGAAGCTCTTCCCGCTGGAGATCGCGGTGGCGGCCGTGATGATCTTTCTGCCGCTTTACTTTTTCCGCTTTCTCTCGTTCGCGACCGACGAGGTGCGCGAGATCGGGCTGTTTTCGGGCAAGGACCGCGCCGTGCTGAACAAAGGAAGGACGCTGATCCTGACGCTGCGCAAGAAGGGAAAGATCCGCGCCGAGGTGTACGGCAAAAACGGCGAAGAACCCGCCTTTGCCTGGCAGAAGAACGACCGGGATTACCGGGCAAGCGATTTCTGCATGCTGCGCGCCGCAGCTTACGGCGGACGAAAGTCGATCGCCTCCCTGCTCTCCTTTTACGGCGTTCCGGGCGACGATCTCGCCGCCGCGATGCAGGGCGGATTTTCCCGCAATTACGGCGATATTTCCTTAGAGACGGTCGCGCGCGAGGACGGCGAGACCGAACTGCGGCTTCATTTTCACGTGACGATCCTCTGACGGGCGAAAAAACTTCGCGCAAAAGACAAGTTTTTTTCAAAAAGCCGTTGACAAGGCATAACATAAAATGGTATAATAGAATCGAAAATACAATCAAGAAGGGGATCCATTATGACCAACGTCGAGAAACAACACATCAAAATGCTTCCGAAATCGCTCCGTCCGCTTTCCACCATCGGATACGCGCTCTACACGATCCTGTTTGCGCTCGGACCGATCGGACTGATCGCCGTCATCGTCTGCGCCGTCAGCGCAAAGAACGTCAACGTCCGCAGATACGCGCGCAGCATCATTCTTCTGTCTATCATCAGCGCGGCGATAGCCGTAGCGCTCTTTGTTCTCGGCGTCCTCAATCTGGACACCATCCAGAAGTACGCGAAGGAACTTACCCCTGCCGGAGACGATCCTCAGCAGGTCTTCGCAATGCTCGGCGCGCTTCGCTGATCCGCCCCTGACACAGCCGCCGCGGTTTCCCGAAAAAAACAAAAAAATTACAAAAAAACTGTTGACAAAGCGTTAAAAATGTGTTATACTGTTTTCAGTATTTCATAGATGCCCAAAAGGCAGGAAAGGATTTACTTATGACAAACGCAGAACGGCGCCACATCAATGCCCTCCCCAAGAGCCTGAAGCCTATCAGCACCATCGGTTACATTCTGTATACGCTTCTGTACGTTCTCGGCCCGATCGGCATCATCGCATCGCTTGTACACTCCTTCACCGCCAAGAATCTGAACCTCCGCAAGTTTGCGAGAGCGGCTCTCATTCTCTGGATCGTGGTTGTCGGAGCAGTCGTTGCACTCTTCGCGCTCAAGGTTGTCACCGTTGATCAGATCAAGAATCTGTTCAACAAATAAGAAGCTCGCTTGAAAAAAGCGGTTTCGCCCGGGGCATCGGTCATAGACCGATCGTCTCTTAAACGCTCTTGTAATCCCAAGGGCGTTTTTCATTTTCGGACAGACTCCTGCCCTCTGCGCGACCGCGACCGAAAAAAACCGATACGCTCTTGCGATCCAAGGGCTTTTTTCTTTTTCTGCGTTTTTCCCTTCGGCGCACAGGAGATCCGGGCGTCCGTTTTTTGATCCCACGACGGGGATCACGCGGATATTTTTTGATTTCATGCAAAAACGGCTGCGCCGTACCGAGGTACGATGCAGCCGTTTCGCTTTGGGATGATTTATCCGACCAGACCGGAACGTTCAATACCCTGAACCAGATATCTCTGGCAGAAGAGATAGAGAATGACCAGCGGGACAATGATCATCAGACCGGCGGTATTCTGGACGATGTTGTTATACATACTTTCGATACCGTCGTTCAACCGCAGAGAGTCCGGGATGTTCTGGTACACCTGAGGCATCAGGTAGAAGTCCTCGGGGTTGTTCCAGAAGAGTTTGGTGTAGAACTCATCCGTCCACTGCCATGCGAAGGAGAAGAGGAAGATCGTGATCATCATCGGCACGGAAAGCGGGATAATGATCTGGAAGAAGGTGCGGAAGGTTCCGGCACCGTCCACGTAAGCCGATTCCTCAAGCTCGTCGGGAACGCCTTTGAAGAACTGGCGCATCATATAGATATACAGTCCGTTTTTGAACGCGAGTCCGAACACGGAGAGCAGAATGAGCGGCCAGAAGGTGTTGAAGAGGACGGCAGGTTCGCCGAAGATGCCCTCGATCGGACCTTTCATTCCCCACGCCTGAACGGCGAAGAGATCGAATTTCGCAAAGTGCTGTGCCATGGCGAGCTTCAGCGTTCTGTGCGGAATGACCATCGTGAAGACCACGATCCCCATCAGGATCTTATTGCCCTTGAATTTGAATTTTGCAAGGCCGTATCCGATGAGGCAGGCGACCAGCGTCTGGATCAGCGCGCAGAGCAGCGAAAGCAGAGCCGTATGCCACAGGGCTTCAAAATAGTGGTTTTCCACGATCAGCGCCTTGTAGATCTCCAGCGTGAAGTGCTTCGGAACGAGCGAGACCGTCGGGTCCGCGACGTCGGCGCGCGTCATAAACGAGCCGGCGATACGGGCAAAGAAGGGATAGAGGATGACGAAGGAGACGCCGAGCATCAGGACAAAGCGGAAGACGTTGACGACCGCCTTGATCCAGGTGTTGGAGGTTTTGAGCTTTTTCAGAAGTCTCTCTTTGGCGGAGAGCTTGCCCTCGTAGTCAACGACGAGGCGTTTTTTGGTTTCTTTCGTAATTTTCGGGGAATCCATAAATCATAGCCCTCCTTTCCTTAATCTCTTCTCTGGTAGAATATGAACGATGAGAGGATACCCGCAACGATCGCGATCGTCAGGATGACGATCAGGAAATAGATCCAGGACATCGCCGTCGCGTACATCGGACGGCTGTCGTAGGTCGTCTGGATGAATTTCATCGCGGGGTTCGTCGTTCTGGTGAAGGAGTCGATGATCGTGTAGACGCCGTTGACGAGGATCATCGGGGAGATCATCGGGAAGGTGATCTTCCAGAAGGTTTCCCATGCGGTCGCGCCGTCGATGGTGCAGGCCTCATAGATGGAAGGCGAGATCGACTGCAGACCGGCAAGGAAGATCAGCATCTGAACGCCGGAGTAGTTGATGATGTCGTACACGTCGTTGACGATCTGCACGACGTAGGTCACGAGCTCGCCTCCGACTTTCATGCCGGAGAAGAGCGATTTGACGTCCAGCACCGAGATGATCTGACTGGTCGCGGCGCCTCCCGATCCGTCGTCGATACCTCCCTGCGCCGCGGCGGACATAATGTCGCTCGCGTTGATCGAGTCCATCAGACCGGTGGAAATGATGACCGGGACGAAGAAGATCGCGCGGAATGCGGCGCGGCCGAGCATATCCTGGTTCAGCACTACCGCGATGAACAGCGAGAAGATGATGATCGCGGGAACCTGAAAGACCAGCTGTTGCAGGCCTTTCAGGAGGCTTTCGGTGAACGCCGGGTATTCAAAGGCTTCTTTGTAATACTGCAGTCCGACGAAGGTGTAGGTGGTGACCGGCTTCTGATCCACGACCGTGTTCTGATAATCGGTCATGGAGAAGGAGATCGAGTCGAGAAGGATCGGAAGATAGATCAGAATGATGCCGAGGATGAACGGCAGGACGAAGAGATAACCCGAACGGGCTTTTCTCTTATCCAGCGAAACTCTGCGGTTTCCGAACAGATTCTTGAAGAATCCTTTTGTTTTGGTCAGAATTTTATCCATGATCTTCCTCCTTCCTTATTGGACTTTGGCATAGCCGAACATCGGGATCTCGTAGGTCACGCCATCCAGACGAACGACGATGTCGTAAATGTTGTAGTTGAGAATGAAGCGTACCGAATCGCTTCCGTTCGAGTAGGTGACGAGAACGATATTGTTGAGATCGCTCGTATACTCGGTCATGACGTAATCGTCCGCGGTCGCGTCCGAGACGGTGACGTAGGAGTACTTCGAGGAGTAGGTGAAATCCTCGTCGCCGAAGGTCAGAATCTCCTCGTCTTGCTGATACTCTTTCTTGTATTCCGCGATCAGTGCATCAAATCCGGCGTTGAAGTCCGCGTCGCCCGTCAGGATCTCCTCCTTCTGCCCGGCGTCAAGCTCCAGCTTTTCCGCGAGCAGATCGACGAGCGCGTCCTTGTCGATCTCGATACCGAGCTTCTTGATATTGCCCGCCGCACGCATCGCTTCGTACTTTTCGTTGATCGCCGCGTCGATCTGATCGGCGAGGTTTTGAAGGAATTCGTCTTTCAGCAGACAGTAGTTGGCTGCGGTCTCGCGTGCTTCGATCACGCGCTCGCCGAGAATGACCTCGTGCCCTGTGATCTGCCAGGTCTGCAGATCCTTCAGCAGAGCGTTCAGCTCGGTGTAGGTGCTGACGATCTCGTCGCGCCAGGTCGCGTAGTCTACGCCGTAGTACTCGCTCAGCGCCTCGTCATCCTTCATATACGAGGTGTTGTCGTAGCAGAGGATGTAGTAGAGGGAGGCGCCGGATTCGATCGCGCGAAGCAGTTCGTACTCGATCGTACCCGCATAGTTGATCGGAGAGCCGGCGTAGCTGACCGAGCCGTGCAGGATCATCCCGATGAACGGAACGGGGTAGGAAGAATAACGGAAGTGGCTCGAATCGGTCGAGACGTTCAGCAGATGCTTGATATACCGGACGGCGTAGACGTTTCCGGCGTCCGCCATCAGGTTGTACCCGTCGTCGGCGTTCATCCGCTTCAGCAGAGCCGAGACGTAATTCTGCGCGTCGTCACGGTTGACCGACTGGTCGGGATCGAAGTTGGAGTTCAGCTCGGCGCCGAGCGTCGAAACCGAAAGATTCTTCAGATCGTATTTGGCGTAACGCTTTGAGAATTTGGTATAGAGCTTGTCGAGAACGTCCGCGGAGATGACCAGCGTCCTTTCTGCCGAGAGTTGTTCCTCTTCGACGCGGCGGCTCGCGTAACGGTTATCGACGCGGCGGGAAACGTTTCCTTTCAGCGTGATGCCGTCGAAGAGCGCCTGGTTATGAATATAAAGGAAGTCAAACTCCGGGAAGATCTGAAAGTTCTTCCCTTCCTGCGCCGAGATCTCGCCGGCGGCGGAGATCAGACCGCGCAGTCCTTTTTTGCCGCCGACGACTCTTTCCCAGCGCAGGCGCGTCGGGTAGGTGTAGTACATACCGTCGTTGGCAAATCCGGTCAGGCGGAAATTGATATTGGAAACGCCGCGCTCGGAGAGTTCGCCGTACATCGTCTGAATATTTTCAAACGAGGTGAGGGCGATCTTCTTGGTGACCGGGAAGGTAAGGAACTTATCGGTGATCTCCATCGAGCCGAGCGCCTCGATATAGAGAGGAAGATTTTCCTCGACCGAGGAGAGCGCGCCGAGAACGCCGGTCCCGCGCAGATACTCGCGGTAATACGCCGCCATGCCGGTGTAGCTTGTGGGATAGTAGCCGTTCGCGCCGTAGACTGCCGTTCCGATCGTATCATCGGTCAGCATCACGTAGCGCGTGACATAGGATCCGTTGTACTTGGAATCCGAGACGATGTTATAGCTGCTGGATCCGCCCGCGGTACTCAGGTCGACCATATCCGAAGGATAGGGATTGAAATAGGCGTAGGCTGCCGCGAACTTGTGGGCGGTACCGCCGGTCCGATAGTTGAGGGAGGCGAGAGAGGCGCCTTCTTCGAGAATGGCGAAATAACCGAGGTCGCTTTCGGTCGAGGCGGTGAACGCCGCGCTGGCCGCGTTGGTGCCGGTCACGCCGACCACGCCGTACACCGGAAGGGTGATCTGCTCGTGGTGCACGCCGGTGATGGTGGAGTAGCAGTAATCCGCTCCGTAGACTTCGCCGCTTCCGGTGATGGAGCCGCGGAAGGAACGGAAATCGTCAAAGTCGATGATCGTTCCCGATCCGTCCGGGAAGAAGATATAACCGTTCTCGTTGATGTTGCCGGCGCCGAAATATTTCAGCGGAGTGATCGACTGGAGGGTGTACTTGCTTTCGTCGAAGGAGATCGAGTTCGCCGGGAGACGGACGAGGAGCGCGTCCGATCCGTCGCTTGCGAAGGTGTATTCCAGCGCGCAGCGGAATACCGGCTTCTGCGGCGTTTTGTCCACGTAACCGAGGTGCTTTTCCTCGTTGCGCAGATCCTCGAAGGTGAAGGTCACCTGATCGTGCTCATCGGCGTAGAGATCGGCGCATTTTCTCATCAGCGCGGCGTCTACGCGGAAGATGCTCGCCGTACCGGTCTCCGCCTTCGAGTAGAGGTAGAACGGCTCGTAGGTCGAGGAGATCTCCAGCGTTTTATCGCTGTAATAGTCCGCGACCATTTTGTCGTAAACGCTCTGACGCGCGGGCTGATTTTCGTATGCCTTGACGTTGATCTGCGAGTAGTTAGCGAGAAGGGTGTTGATGTCGGTATTGAGTTCGATGATGGCGTCATACTGCGCCGTTCCGCCGGCATAGCGGAGCATATTCGTCAGATACCGGGCAAGTCCCTGCTCGATCGTGACGCGCGTTGCGCTGTCGCCTTCGCCGTAGGTACGGGTAACTTTCGTGGAGCCGAGGTTGAGGCAGCCGTCCACGTAGGTCTGGTACTTATTCTCGGCGGCGGCTTCTTCGTCGAGGAAGTTGAACACCTTCGAGGCGTTCTCCGTCCCGGCGGTAGCTTCTTTGAGCAGTTCGTAGAAGCGCTCGATCAGAGGCTTTAAGAAGTAGGTCTCGAAGCTCTCGACCGTGATGCGGCCGGGAAGGAAGAAACGCGCCGTGGTATCGCCGAGCGTGTAGGACACGCGGATGCCGTTCTCGATGAAATCGGTCGTGATCTGCGAATAGAGGGCAGCCCACTCGGTGGAATAGTAAACCTTCTCTTCTCCGCGGGTATCCGACTGGGAGAAGTTGATGACGATCTGGCTTGAGAGATCGTAGCGGTCGCTCTGCGAGATCGGGGTGTTCTGGTTTTCATCCACGTAGTTGATGTAGTACTGATAGGGGTTGCTCGTCAGAATCTGACCGGTCAGGTTGTTGCGATAGAACATCATACCGGTATAGCGGTTGACGTAGATCGAATACCTGCGGTCAGCCGCCGTGACGCCGTCGAGATAGCCCTGCGAAAGCTCGTAAGTGAGGCACTCTTCCGCCGTGGCGTAATTGTACTTCTGCATATCGCCGACGATCTTCTCGATGTCGCTCTGCGTTTTGACTTCCGCCGTGGAGGAGACCGACGAATGAAGCGCCGCCGCCTTCTGCGGAATCACACAAACGATCGCGGAGAAGAGGATCAGGACGGTCAGGACGGTCGATGTGATCTTGATTATTCTGTTTTTCATACATAAACCTCCTTACCGTTATGTTCGATATCCGATTTCCTGGAAGATCGAGACGATGAAGGTCACCATCTTGATCACAAGGCTGGAGAAGAGGATCGCGACGAACATGATCACCGCCATCGCAACGATGGTGAAGATGGTGATCAGGACGTTCTTACCGAGCGAATAATCCTGCGTGACAAGCGTTCCGAAGAAGATCAGCAGCGCGACCCAAATATACCCGAAGGTGACGATCAGGTTGACGATGGAGCCTTCGCTCTTGGTCAGAACGTTGGTCAGGATGGTGGAAAGGATGACCATGAAGGGCAGCGGCGTCAGCGAGTAGGTGACGGCGACGTAGATGTCCTTGAAACTTCCCTCTCCGTCGAACAGCGTCGTCAGACACCAGCTTCCGAGGCAGAACAGGAGCACCGGAACGGCGACGGACAGGATCTGAACGAAGATCGTGGAGTAGGTTTCTCTCGGATTGAAGATGTATCCGCGGCCGATTGCCTGATAGAAGAAGGCGAGGATCGTGAAGCCGAGGATGGTGGTTCCCGCGCGGACCGAGCCGCGGTATTCGTGCTTGAGGTCCCAGAAACCGTCGAAGGGATGGAAGATCAGATGGAAGGCGTAGAGAAGTTCTTCCTTATACGTCTTTTTCCCGACCTTCAGCGAGACCGCTTTGTTCTTCTTCTTGGCGTAACCGAGGAATTTCACGAGCAGGACGATGAGACCGATCAGAACGATCAGGATCGGGATCATCCAGGTGCCGAGAATTTCGCGGCGGACCTGAGAGAAGGCTTTCGAGTACTGCGTGGTCTCGTAGGCACTCTTGAGCATCTCCATCGCCTCGGTATATTTGCCCTGATTGTAGAGGGCTTTCCCGATACCGATATAGGCAAGGTCGAAGTTGTTGTTCTTGGTCAGGACGTCCTGCCAATAACGGATGGAGTCGGAATAGTTATGCTCGTTCTGATTGCGCAGAGCGCTCATAATGGTGTCGCAATAGGTGGTGGGAGTAAAGACCGTCAGCTTGTATCCGACGCTCGCGTTGTCGAGCAGGATCAGATAGTAGACGTCCTTGCCGTTCGTATCCGTTACCTTATGATAGGTCATGGAAACGAACTCTTCCCCGTTTCCGAGCTGGTCGCCCTTGTCGCCGAATGCAAACAAAAGGTTACCGTCGTTATCGTAGGTATAGACGCGCGAATCGTTGACGTCGAGGATCGACCAGGATTCCTCCGGACCGACGGCAACGTCGATGATTCTCGACACGTCCTCGGCGTTCAGAATATCCGCTTTTCCGCCGGGATCGGCGAAGCCGTTTCTCGACATGATCTCCACGCCCGCCGAGTTCAGCTTCTTGACCGGAGAGTAATCGGCGTTTTTGGATTTGATCGAGGCGAGCTGCTTGGTTTTATCCTTCTGCTCGATGGTGACGTAGATGAATCCGTCGTCATCGACGGTGATGTTGTTGTACGCGATCGAGACGCTCTGGGTAGTTCTGGTCCGTTGCTCGCGCGACTGGAAGCGGCGCCAGATCATCTGGATGAGGCTGTAGGTGACCTTCTGCGCGCCGATGAATCCGGTGAAGTCTCCTTCTCCCGAAAGGACGATGACGCCTTTATAGGAGTTGTTCGAGACGACGAAGATCCTTCCGTAGATATCGACGGCGATCGCGGTCGGCTTGAAGTCCTGCTCGGTGACCATGCTGGTATCCGGTTTGACGATGGTGCGGACGTACTGATATTCGCGGTCAAAGATGACGATGCGGCCGTGGTCGGTGTCGCAGACGTAGATGAAGCTCTCGCCGTTCGCCGTTTTGGTCGGATCGGTCACGAAAAGACCGCTCGGATTGCTGAAGGTCTGCGCGCGGCCGAACTCGTCGGTATATCCGTCGATCACCCGGATGACCGAATAATACTTGTTGAGAACGACGATGCGGTTGTTCCCGGAGTCGGCGATATAGACGTTCGACTCGTGGTCGGTGACAAGGTCTTTGGCGTCTCTCAGCGCAAGCGTTCCGTACTTGCCGGAGGTCAGCCCCATTTTTGCCGAATCAAAGACCGCGCTTGCCGAATACGCCGTCGGGGAACGGAGTTCTTCGAGGTCGATCGAATAGGTGAAGGTGTCATAGGACTCGAACGCGGAGGCGCTGACCGAGAAGAGGACGGTACAGAGCATCGCGGCGAGGATGACGGCAACAAGGATTCGTTTCATAGCTTTCATTCTGTCGCCCTCCTTAATCCTTCATACCGGAGGAGCCCATCGTTTCGATGATCTGGCTCTGGTTCAGGACGAAAACGATGATCGGCACAGACATCATGACGACGGTGGCCGCGGCGCCGGCGCCCGAACGGGCGATACCGCCGGAGACGATCTGGTTGATCGCGTAGTGGAAGGTTTTCAGTTCCTCGGAATGGATGTAGATGGACGAGCCGGCGTTCCAGAGGTTCTTGAAGCACTCGATCATCAGCGTCAGCCAGGCGGGTTTGACCATCGGCATGGCGATGATGAGGAAGGTGCGGAACTCGCTCGCGCCGTCCAGACGCGCCGATTCCAGAACGGTGTCGGGGACCGAGGTCTCCATGAACTGCTTCATCAGGTAAAGACCGATCGTGGTCGCCATCGAGGGAACGATGATCGAAAGATAGGTGTCGATCCAGCCGAACGCCGAAAGGATGATGAAGTGGGTGACCTGGTTGACCGTGGAGTGGAACATCAGCGAAAGGACGATGATCTGGAAGATCGCGTTTCTTCCGGGGAAGCGCAGCTTCGCAAGCGAATACGCCGCCATGGAAGCGAAGATCAGGTTACCGATCGTTCCGCAGATGGTGATGAACACGGTGTTGAAGATGTAGCGGGAGAAGGGGACCCAGGAGTCGCCCATCAGGGTGAACAGGTCCGAGAAGTTCTCGAGCGTCGGGGAGATGACGTAGAAGCGCGGGGGGAACATGAAGAGTTCGTCCAGCGGCTTCAAGGACTGGATCACGACGTAGTACATCGGCAGGAACATGAAAAGTCCCATCAGCGTCAGCACGATCGTAATGCCGGTATCGCCTCCCGCCGAGCGGTTGAGGATAACGCGGTGACCGCGTGTTCTTAACTTTTTAGACATCGGTCACTCACCTACCTTCGACAGAGCTTTCTTGATGATGATGTTGCTTGCCAGCATGATGACGAACAGCACGACGGCGATCGACGAGGCGTAACCGATCTCATATCGCGCGCCCCCGTAGTCGTCCAGATGGTGCATGATGGTGTGCGCGGCGTAGTCGACCGAGGGGAAACCGCAGAGGGCGGTAACGATCGCGCCGAAGCCGAAGGAGTTCGTGATCGCGAGGACTGCGCCGAACATCATCTGCGGGCGCATCGTCGGCAGGGTGATATACCAAAGCTCCTGCCAGCGGTTCTTGATGCCGTCCACCGCCGCCGCTTCGTACATATCACGGCTGATGGTCTGGAAACCGGCGATGAAGGAGAGGAAGGCGGTACCGAGCGACGTCCAGAGGGCGACGACGATACAGAGCGGCATGACGTAATCGGCGTTTTCAAACCACAGGATCGGCTGGTTGATGACGCCGAGCTCCATCAGCGTTGCGTTCGCCCAACCGTAGGAGTCGGACGAGAAGAGCGTCTTCCAGATCAGGTAGACGTTACCCGAAATGGAGGGAGCGTAGAAGACGAGGGTGACGACCGCGCGGATCTTCGGCGGAAGCTCGTTGATGAACCACGCGATGAGCAGCGACAGGATGTAGGACACCGGGCCGGTGATCGAGGCGAAGATCAGCGTGTTCTGGCACGCCAGAATGAAGATATCGTCTTCGAGGAAGAGGCGCTTGAAGTTGGAGAGGCCGAGGAAATGCGGCATCTGCAGCATATTGAAGTCGGTGAGCGAAAGGATCATCGAAAGGAAGACCGGCAGGACCGTAAAGATAATGAACAGAAGGAAGAAGGGGGCGAGCATGAAATACGCCGTCTTGTTCCGCTTCATTTCTTCCCAGGTCCAACGGAGCTTCGACATTTCTTCGCGCCTGACCGGCCGCGGGGCCTTCTGCGCTTCGCCGCCCTTGGCGCGGACAGCGGTCTCAGCTTTTGTTTTCGGCATGGACGTACTCCTTTCAATTGGTGGTCTGATCCAGCGTGGGCGGTTCTTCGTCGGTCTCGAAGGTTTCGAGGTCGAATTCTTCGCGCTTACGCTTGATCTCTGCGTTGATGGTATCGATATACTGGCTCAGAGCCTCGATGGGGTTCTCTCCGTCGTTGACGGCGGCGAGGAAGGCGAATTTGGTGTAACGGCCGATGATGTACGAGCCGGGGTAGTTCACCACCGAGGACAGATGCTTCATCTGCGCCTCGATCGCGGCTTTTTCTTTCGCCGTCCAGGAGAGGTTCTTCAGCGCCTTGACGTTGGCGGATTCGTATTTTGCGGAGGGACCGATCAGGGCGACCATCTTGTTGCCGTAGTTGGCCTGGATGCTGTCGCTCGTCTGCCACTGGATGAACTGCCATGCGGCGCGCACGTCCCGGCAGCCGTGAAGCATGACCGTTGCGCTGACGCCGGCAAGCGAGTCGTAGTTGAAGGTTCCGTCCTCGCGGAAGCTGCCCGGAAGCGAGCAGAATTCCCAGAGGCCTTCGATCTCGGTCGCATACACGACGAGCTGGTTATAGATGCCCGCGTAGTCTCCGATGATGATCGGCATCTCGCCGGTACGGAAACGGTTGGCGGCGTCGTAGGAGACCGGGAAGGAGTAGTCGGTATAAAGCCGGCAGGTGTACTGGAAGGCTTCCAGCGCAACGTCGTCCGAGAGACCGATCTTCGCGCCCGCGTATTTGGAATCGTACTTGGTCGTATCGGTGTACTTCCACATATTGCCGCCGCGCTGATACAGCATGAAGTCGATGGCGGAGCCGTAGGACAGACCGATGGACATATTGTTGGTCTGAAGCACCGGCAGAAGCGCCAGAAGCTGCGACCAGGTCTGCGGGACTTCGGCGCCGAGCTCGGCGAGAACGTCCATGCGGTAGAACATCATCGCGAAAGACATCGTCTGCGGGATGCCGTAGGTCACGTCGAGAAGCGTAACGGTATCGAGCGCCGCCTGAGCGAAGTTCGCGTCGGTTCCGTCATCGTCCACGCGGCCGTTTCGGTTGGTATCGCCGAGGACTTCGGAGAAGGTCTCGGTACGGAAGGAGAGATTCTCGGTGCCGCGATTTTCGGTCGTGGTCAGATGCTCCTCGTTTTCCGGGAAGAGATAGGTGTAATAATTCTGACGGAATACGGCGTTTTCCTCATCGGTCAGCTTGCCGTCGTTTCCGCTGACGCCCATGACCGCCTCGCGGATCGCGTAGTTGATGACGTCGGAGGCGCCGAGGCCGATATAAACGTCCGGCCCTTTGCGCGAAAGAATAGAAGGAAGAAGCGTTCCGCCGGTGACAAGCTTCAGCGTGACGGCGACGCCGGTGGATTCGGTATAGCCGTCCGCCGAGTCGATCATCGTACGCCAGATGGAGGACTGGTCACGGCCGGTGGCGAGCCAGACTTCGATCAGCTCGGCGTTCTCGTCGGGGATGGAGGTCAGGCCCATCTGGTCGTACTTCGTGAAGAAGGACCAGAAGAAGGAGGAGATCTCAAACCAGATCGATTTGAAGAAGTTCGCCGTCGCGCGGCGGAGTTCCTTCGATCCGGCGTTTGCCGGGCAGACCGAGATGCAGTCCACCATCATCGCGCTGCGCTTGGAGTTGTTGATCCAGGTACCGAGCGTACCGAGGTAGGACTTCAGGTTGGACATATTGGCGGCGATGTTGTTACCGTCGTCGGTACCCATTTTGTCGAGCAGACGGGCGATGGTATCCAGCGTCGTGATATGCGAGCCGTTGGTGCCGCAGAGGATCTCGAATTCGTTTTTGACCGTTTCCAGCTCGACCGCCTGATCCAGCAGGGTGACCAGCACGTCGGGCATGATGTTCAGGAAATCGTAGTCGCGGTATTCGTCGGGATCGCTTCCGGTGAGCTGAAGGATGCGCAGGTAGCAATCGTTGATCGCGTTCAGCGAATTCTCCACTCTCTGGATCAGCGTTTTCAGCGTACCAAGCGAGCATTCGAGATAGAGGGTGTACTCCACGCCCTTCTCGAAATAGAACTCGAACACGGTGCCGTCGCCGTCTTTGATATAGTCGGACTGCCATTTCTTGCTGTAATCGAACTGGCAGTTGAAGGCTTCGGCGAAGGGAGCGGCGGGCGTTCCGTCCGCAAGGCCGTATTCACCGCCCGAAAGTTTGACCGTACGGCAGATATACATTCCCTGCAGCGCGTCCTGCTTATAACGCATCGCGAGTTTGTACATACCGGATTCGTTGACGGAGAATTTATACGCCGCCCACTGGCCGACCGTATTGTAGCTGTTCTCGCCGATGACGTTATGCAGCTGGGCGCGGGAGGTGACGGGATAGGTCTCCGCGGAGGTGTTGTCGTTGGTGGAATAGACCGAGGAGTCCGAAACGTAATCCGGGAACTCGGCTTCGATCACCGTGACCTCGCCGTTCTGCGGCGCCGCCGCACCCTCGTGCTTTTTGAGGTAGTCGGCGTAAGTGCCGATCTGCGCCGACGATTCGCTGTCGCTCGGAACGAGCGAGATGGAGCGGATGATCATCGGCTCGCGCTGCGCCTCCAGCGTGATCTTATGCGTCGCTTCGCTGAAGAAGAAGGTAAAGTAGCCGGTGTAATATCCGGTGCCGTCCTGCACGTAGTAGGTGCTCCATTTGGAGGACTGCACCATGCCGGGCGCCATCGAGTTGCCGTTGATGTCCTGCGCGATCTTCCAGATCTCGGTGGTTTTCTTTCCGTCTGCGACGCGAACGACGTAGCGGAAATAGCCCTCATCGGTCGTTTCATAGCGGACCGAGGAACGGTCGTCCGCCGAAGCGTCGGTCGTTTCGGACGAGATCAGGTTATCGAAGTTCCAAGACTTCGGGAAGGAAAGCGTGGAGGCTTCCTTGAACGGAACCTTGTCGTCGATATAGAATTTGCGCTCGGTGGTACTGATACTGCTCTCCTCGGTCTGGGGGTTATAGTACTCTACACGGATGGAGTACATTCCCTTCGACGGGACGAGGAAGTTCCAGGACGCGCTTCCGGACGCCGGGAGATAGACCGACCGGTCGGCGTTCTCGCTCCAGCCGAAAGACTTCCAGAGCGACTGATCGGCGTCGCGCGAGGTGAGGCAGGGTTCGCTTTCCGAGACGACGGTCGCGACCGTCGTGCCATCCCGAACCAACTGATTGACCACGTCGACGTCCACGACCGAACCTCCTGCCGCTTCCTGCAGATACGGCTTCAGATATTCGTCGTAGCTCACGGTGCCGACAAGCGCCCGCATCTCCTGCAGATCGGCGGAAGTGCTTTCGCTTCCCTTCGGATCGACCTGGTCGATCCCCTCTGCAGAGGAAACCACCGCCAGACTTCCGAACAGAACGGCTGCCGCAAGGAGCAGACACGTTCCTCTCCGGAAAAGATGTTTTTTCATGGATTTTTCCTCCGTGATGATAGTTTGCTTCAAAAAAGCATAATACGCCCTTTTTTAACAAAATAAATTATATCACACCCCCCGAAAAAAGTCAAGTATATATTTTCGCGTATCTAATAGGCACGCCCGAAAATAAAATACATCTTTTGCCACCCTTTCCAAAAACTGAAAGAAAAGCCGCCCCCGAAAAAGGGAGCGGACAGAAAGAGAAAGACGGATCGGAATTGAAAATCACTATAAATATTTTAGTAAAATGCGATAAGGTAATTTAAAATTACTCATTCTTCTCCCCCTGCCGACCGCCTTGGGCTCTTTGCCCGGTTTGTGCAAACAGCACAAAAAACTCTTTTGTTTTTCTACACGGGTCGCCGCGCGCGGCAGATCGGGCGTTCTTCGCGCTTTTTTCCGAAAAACGGTCTTCCGGGAGGCGCGATCCGCCCGGCGGTGAGGCCGTGCGGAAAAAAAGCGCGCCGGGCAGGGCGCGCGAAAGTGCGGAAGAAGATACGGGATCAATCTGCGGAGTCGATCACGCCGCCGAAGAGCAAAACTCCGTCTTCGTCGTAAAAAACGGCGGATTGACCGGGAGTGACGGCGCGGACGGGGGAGGAGAGGCGGATCGAGGCGGTTTTTCCGTCGGTCGTCACCCGGCAGGGCGCGGGGGGAGCGGCGTAGCGGAGCTTGACGAAAGCGTCGAGGCCGATCTCGCCGTCCGGTTCGGGAAGACCGCTGAAATTCAGATGCGAAAGAGAAACCGACGAGGAGACCGGATCGTTCGGCGAGAGCGTGACGGTATTTCTCTCCGGATCGATCTTTGTGACGAACAGACGCGAGGCGGCGGAGACGCCCAGCCCCTTGCGCTGCCCGACGGTGTAGCGGATGATCCCTCTGTGCTCGCCGAGGATCTTCCCTTCTTCGTCGAGGAAACTGCCATGCGGCGATCTCCCGGTACAACTCTCGATGAAAGCGGCGTGATCGCCGTCCGGCAAAAAGCAGATCTCCTGACTGTCCGAGCGGTCTGCGGCTTCGAGCGCGGCGTCGGAGGAGGCGGCGCGGACTTCTTCCTTATGAAGATCGGAAAGCGGCAGGATCAGATGCGAAAGCTGTTCCTGCGAGAGCCGCCAGAGCATATAGGTCTGGTCTTTTTTCGTGTCTTTCGCGCGGCGGAGGGCGTATCTTCCCTCCCCGGTACGGACAACGGCGGCGTAATGTCCGGTCGCGATCGCGTCAAAGCCGTGCGAGAGCGCGTAGCGGAGCAGACGCTCGAATTTGACCGTCCGATTGCAGACCACGCAGGGATTCGGCGTTCTGGCGGCGCGGTATTTGCTGATCAGATCCTGCACGACCTCGCGCTCGAAGTCTTCCCGGCAGTCGAGGACGTGAAGCGGGATCCCCAGCGCGGCGGCGGATTCCTTCGCCTCGTCCACCGTAGTGTAGTCGTGCATTTTCAGCACCGCGCCCTCGACGGTATTCCCCTCGCGCAAAAGCTTCAGCGCGGCGAAGGTGGAATCCACCCCGCCGGACATTCCGAGTAAAATCTTCATTCTTCCCTATCCTTTGTTCTGACTTTTTCTATTTTGACATCCGGAATGCACCTGTCTCACGCGCGCAAGCGCGCAGAAATGAATTAAGGATGCAAATCCGATCCGGGTTTTCCGGCTTTTTTGCCAAAAACAGAGGAATCTCTTTTTCGATTTCTGCCGTAAAAATCTGTTTCGTTCAGAGAAAATTCTCTCGTTATGCAAACAATTCTTTGCAAAACGTCTACAAAAGCGAGCGGATCTTCGACACGGACGCCGAGACGGCGCTTGCGATCTGCTCCACGTCATCCTCATCATTTTGATGGGAAAGCGAGAAGCGGACGGCGGAGGTCGCGCGCTCGTCCGAGAAGCCCATGGCGCGCAGCGTCGGCGAAGGCGAGAGTCTTCCGCTGTGGCAGGCGGCGCCCGCCGATGCGCAGACGCCGAGGCGGTCGAGGGCAAAGACGAGCGCGTCGCTGCCGACTCCGGGAAAACTGATATTTGCATTGCCGGGGAGGCGCGGGGCGCGCGCGCCGTTGAGCTGCGCGCCGGGGATCTGCAGAAGAAGATCGATCAGCCGATCGCGCATTTTTTCGACGCGGAGAAGATCGTCGCGGTGTTCTGCGGCATAGGAAAGCGCCTTCGCCATACCGACGGCGTAGGGGATATTCTCGGTTCCGGAGCGGAGGCCGCGCTCCTGACCGCCGCCGTCAACGAGCGGAGAGAGGCGGACGCCGCGGCGGACGAGAAGCGCGCCGATCCCG
>CADBPA010000137.1 GCA_902796505.1 uncultured Ruminococcus sp. | reverse complement strand
GCGAAGATCGCCCGGAGCGCGAAGATCGCCCGAAGGGCAAAGATCGCCCGGAGGGCGGAGATCGCCCGGAGTGCGAAGATCGCCCGGAGGGCAAAGATCGCCCGAAGGGCAAAGATCGCCCGGTGGGCGATGAAAAGAAATCGGCGCAAATCCCGAAAGTTTTCTTGAAAAGCTATTGCAAAAAAGCGCGGAAAATGCTATAATCATAATGATAAAATAGAATCTTATATAGAAATCAGGTTCGCTCATGTCATTTCATATTCAGAAAAAACCGGTGCCGCGCCGGCCGGATATCCCGGTCGAGCAGAGAAGGCGGCTTCCCGGTGAGACGACCGAGGCGCTGCTCGATCGCCTGCGCGGATACGGCTTCCGCACGCCCACCAGAAAAATGATCAAGACCGAAAGCCAGATCGAGGGCTGCCGCGAGGCGGGCCGCGTCAATGCTCTGGTGCTCGACGCGGTGGAGCGCGAGATCGAAGCCGGGATGACTACGCAGCAGATCGACGACATCGTGATGCGCGAGACCAAGGCGCTCGGCGGTATTCCCGCCTGCCTCGGCTTCGATGGCTTCCCGAAATCGGTCTGCACCTCGGTCAACAACGTCATCTGCCACGGCATCCCCTCCGACCGGGTGGTGCTGAAAGAGGGCGATATCGTCAACGTCGACTGCACGACGATCTACGGCGGCTATTTCGGAGACGCCTCGCGGATGTTCACCTTCGGGCGCATCTCCGAGCAGGCGCAGAAGCTCGTCTCGGTGACCGCCGAGGCGGTCGAGCTTGCAAGCTCGCATATCGTCCCCTACGTCTCGCACCTCGGCGATATCGGCTATTATATCGAAACGCTTGCGCGCAAGAACGGCTTCTCGGTCGTTCTGGAGATCGGCGGCCACGGCGTGGGGCTGGAAATGCACGAGGACCCCTTCGTCTGCCATCGCGGCAGCCTCGGGCAGGGAATGCTCCTGCTGCCGGGCATGATCTTCACCATCGAGCCGATGATCAACGCCGGTACGCCGCGCTTCTACGTCGATCCGCTCGACGAATGGACGGTCTATACGGCGGACGGCAAGCTTTCCGCTCAGGTGGAGCACGAGCTGCTCGTCACCGAAGAGGGCGTAGAGATCCTCTCAAAATAAAGAAAGGAGCCGGCTATGCAAGCATCCGACGACCGCGGCGCCGTCCGCGTTTTGCCCGTTCTGCCGCTTACCGATTTCCGTTTTTCGGAGCGGGGCGGAGAAGAGATCCCCTGCCGCCTGCCGGCTTCGCGGGGCGCACTGCTCGGCAGAGACGCCGCCCCTCTTTGCGGCGAGTGCCGCTTTTCGGCAGATTTCTTCGCGGACGAGCCGATCCTGCGCTCAAAGCACGTCTTTTTGCGCGCCTCCGGAGTGGATACCGTCTGCTCGATCGAGGTCAACGGCAGATGCGCCGGAAGGATCCGCGACCTGTATCTCGACCATATCTTTGAGATCGCCCCCTTTCTGATTCCCGGAAAGAACACGGTCTCCTTCATCTTCCGCTCCGCCGCCTCCTCCTCGGAGGGAGAGGACGCCGCCTTCCGCCGTCCGCGCCGCGCGCCGGACGACGTCGGCATTTTCGGCAGCGTCAGCCTGACGGCGACCGACGCCGCCGTCATCCGCTCGCTCTCGCTTCGCCAGAGGCATCAGGGTGGCGGAGTGGATCTCGAATTTTCCGCCTCCATCCGCGGCTCGACCGACGGCCTGCGCGCCTCCGCCGCGCTCGTCTCCCCCACCGGGGAGGTCTCCTTCGGCGGACTTTACGGCGATCTTTCCTCGGCGGTCGGCGTGATCCACGTGCGGATGCCGGTGCTGTGGAATCCCTGCGGATCGGGCGGCAGACCGCTCTATACCCTGACGGTCACCCTCTATCACGGCAACACGCAGGTGGACAGCTACGAATGCCGCGTCGGTCTGCGCGAACTTTCGCTTCCGGATCCCGAACGGCCGCTCGCGCTCCGCGTCAACGGCAGAACGCCGCTCCTGTTCGGCACCGCGTCCGATGAGCCGCTCTGCGTGACGGGGGCGGATCCGCTCTCCGCGCTCGCGGAAGCGAAACTCAATTTCGTTTATCTCTCCGCCGCGGGCGGTTATCCCTCCGACGGCTTTCTCTCCCGGTGCGACGAGCTGGGGCTTCTCGCCGCGATCGAGCTTCCGCTCTCCGGCGCCCCCGGCGAACGCCGCCCGACCGACGACGAACTGCTCGCCGAACTGCGGCAGGGAAGCGCAAAACTCTGCACGCACCCCTCGGTCGCGCTCCTGCTTTGCCCCGAAGGCGATGAAAAACTGCTCTCGCTCGTCCGCTCCGCTCTGCCGGACGTCCCGGCGGTCGCTCTGCCGCAAGGCGGGATCCCCGGCCTTGTCCGCTCCTCCCCCTCGCTCGTTTCCTTCCCCGAAGAGGAAACGCTTGCCGAGGTCCTTTCCCCCGAAGAGCGAAATCCCTTCTCGCCTGCCGTCGAGGCGATGGAAAGCACCCCCGGCTGTATCGCCGGCGCGGTCGCCTCGCTTGCGGCGAACTACCGTTATCCCTTCAGCTTCTCCGACCTGCTCTGTACGGTCGGAGCGGCGGCGGCGGACGGATGCCGCGCGCTGGTCGAATCCTGCCGCTCGCCTTCCCGCCGCGCCGAAGTTGACGCGATCCTGCTCGGCAGGCTCACCGACGGCGCGCCGCGCGTCTCGGATTCGCTGGTCGATTCCTCCTGCCGCGCAAAGCCGGTCGCTCTCGCCTGCGGAAATTTCTTCTCGCCGCTCTACGCCTATCTGCGCGCCGACGGCGATCGCGTCTCGCTCTTCGCCTCGCTCGAAGGAAAAACCGCCTCGTGCGGCGATCTCACCTTCCGCGTCACCGAGGACGGATGCCGCACGCTCTCCGAGCAAAGCGCGACCTACGCGATCGGATGCGGCGAATGCGCCGAAGTCTTTTCGACCGATCTCGGCGAGCAGATCCGCAAGATCGGCCGCGAGCATATCGTCCTGATCTATCGCCTGAAAGATCCGTCAGGCTCGGAGTTTACCGGTTCCTGCCGCCTCGTCCGCCCGAAGGATCTGCCGGACCGTCCGATTCCCCTGCGCCTTTCGGTCGGCGGCGAGGGGCAGAATTTCGAGATCCGCCTGCAGGCGGACGGATACCTTTCCCCGGTCCTGCTTTCGCTTGCCGAAGGCCGGGCGGCGTTTTCGGAGAACGCGCTCGATGTCGCGCCGCTTCTGCCCGCCCGCGTCCTCGTAAAAACCGACCGCGCGATGACGAAAGAGGAATTCTCGGATCTTCTGGTGATCCGCACCGTCGGATCGGTGATCCTTGAAAAAGACAACAAAAGTTGACTTTTTTGACAAAAAACAGATTTTCCGCATCATTTTTTGCATAGAAAAAACAAAGAAAGGAAAAAGAAAATGAGCATGGAAGACAACAAAAATCCGCTCCTTGACGACGAGGAAAAGCCTCTCACCAAAGAGCAGGAGCGCGCAAAGAAGGCAGCCGACCGCAAGGCGGCGCGCGCAAAGAAGAAGGAAGAGAAGAAAAAGAACGGCACCGGTCTTTGGGCGTCGTTCAAAGCCTTCATCACCCGCGGCAACGTCGTGGATATGGCGATCGGCGTCACGGTTGCCGGCGCGTTCACCGCGATCGTCACGGCGTTCACGAAGGGCATCATCTCCCCGATCGTCGCGCTGATCACCGGCGGCGTCTCGCTGGTCGATCTGAAGGTCGTCGTCCGCGAGGCGGTCGAAGAAGTCGTGGACGAAGGCGGAAACGTCATCGTCGCGGCGAAGCCGGAGGTCGCCTTCCTCTGGGGCGCGCTGCTGCAGGCGATCATCGATTTCCTGATCATTGCCGCCGTTCTGTTCCTCCTTCTGCGCGTCTTTACTTACGTCTCGAACCAGAGCAAGAGGATCCGCGAAGAACTGGAGCGCCGCGCAAGAAAGGACGAGCTGGAAGCCGCAGAGGCGAAAGCCGCCGAAGAGGCCGCTCAGGCGAAAGCCGAAGCCGAGGCGAAAGCCGCTCTCGCCGCGCAGGAAGCCGCCGCTGTCGCCGCCGCCGCGAAAGAGAAGGAAGAGCGCGCAAAGCGCGAAGAAGACCTCCTGCGCGAGATCCGCGATCTGCTGAAGAATCGGTAAGCCGATCCCGTCTTCCGCAAAGGTTTCCCGGAAAGCCGGTTTTTGCCGGCTTTCTTTTTTTCGGCGCGATCCCGCGCTCGGGTGCGTCGGCTCTTCTTCGGCGCCCGGCGATCCCGCGGGGAGGGCAGCCGATCGCCCCGGTGCGCGCCCCCGGCAAAAAAGTTTTTGGCGAAAAATCGCCGTACCCCTTGATTTTTTTCTTTCGCTATTGTATAATAAGGAAAAAGAATAAAAAATGCGCAGAGGAAAGAATGCGGCAGGGCGCAGCGCGCAGAGAGCCGGCGGTCGGTGCGAGCCGGAGGATGCCCTTGTCGTTTCCGCTTTCGGAGCATTCGGCGAAAGCCGAGGGAAGTCCCCCTTATCGGACGGAGAGGAGAGGACCTTTGTCCTCTTGAAATTGGGTGGCACCGCGGAAATTCCGCCCCAATGCGACGGGTGCTTTTTTATTTGCAAATTTATGTCTTGGAGGACAGTTTTATGATCGATATTCGCTTTTTGCGCGAGAACCCGGAGATCGTCCGGCAGAACATCCGCAACAAATTTCAGGAGCAGAAGCTTCCGCTCGTGGACGAGGTCATCGCCCTCGACGCCGAGCTGCGCGAGAACAAGAAGCGCGCGGACGACCTGCGCGCCAACCGCAACAAGGTCTCCAAATCCATCGGCGCGCTGATGGGGCAGAAGAAATTCGAGGAAGCCGAAGCCGCGAAGAAGCTCGTCGCCGAGCAGGCGGAAGAGCTTGCCGCCTGCGAAGCCAAAGAGGCCGAGCTCGAAGAGAAGGTCAAAAAGATCATGATGATCATCCCGAACATCATCGATCCCTCGGTCCCGATCGGCAAGGACGATTCCTGCAACGTCGAGATCGAAAAATTCGGCGATCCGGTCGTTCCGGATTTCGAGATCCCCTACCACACCGACATTATGGAGCGTTTCTGCGGCATCGATCTCGACGCCGCCCGCCGCGTCGCCGGCAACGGTTTCTACTATCTGATGGGCGATATTGCGCGACTGCACTCGGCGGTCCTCGCCTACGCGCGCGATTTTATGATCGGTCGCGGCTTCACCTACTGCGTCCCCCCCTTTATGATCCGCTCGGCGGTCGTGGACGGCGTGATGTCCTTCGCCGAGATGGACGCGATGATGTATAAGATCGAGGGCGAGGACCTCTACCTGATCGGCACGTCCGAGCATTCGATGATCGGAAAATTCATCGACCAGATCATCCCCGAGGCGGAACTGCCCTACACCCTCACCTCCTACTCCCCCTGCTTCCGCAAGGAAAAGGGCGCGCACGGCATCGAGGAGAGAGGCGTTTACCGCATTCACCAGTTTGAAAAGCAGGAAATGATCGTTGTCTGCCGCCCGGAGGAATCGCCGATGTGGTTCGATAAGCTCTGGCAGAACACCGTCGATCTCTTCCGCTCGCTCGATATTCCGGTGCGCACGCTCGAATGCTGCTCCGGCGACCTCGCCGACCTCAAGGTCAAATCGCTCGACGTCGAGGCGTGGTCTCCCCGGCAGAAGAAATATTTCGAGGTCGGCTCCTGCTCGAACCTCGGCGACGCGCAGGCGAGAAGACTCCGCATCCGCGTGAAGGGCGAAAACGGCAGCTACCTCGCTCATACGCTGAACAACACCGTCGTCGCGCCTCCGCGTATGCTGATCGCCTTCCTGGAAAATAACCTGAACGCCGACGGCTCGGTCAATATTCCCGTCGCGCTCCGTCCTTATATGGGCGGCGCCGAGAAGCTCATCCCGAAGAAATGAGAAGCGACCGCTATATCGTCATCCTCGCCGGCCCGTCCGGGATCGGGAAAACCACCCTTTCGGACGAAATGATCCGCCGCGAGCCGCGCTATGAGCTGATCCGTTCGATCACCACCCGCGCGCCGCGCGGCGACGAGCACGACGACGAGTATATTTACCTTACGCGCGAAGAATTTGAAGAGCGGATCGCGGCGTCCGCCGTCCTCGAACACACCGAGTACGGAGGGCAGCTTTACGGAACGCCGAAATCCGAGGTGGACCGGGTGCTTGCCGAAGGGAAGATCCCGCTTCTGATCCTCGATATGAACGGCGTGCGCAGCATCCGCCGCCGCAAGGACGACTTTGCCGTCTTCTCCTTCTACCTCTATGAGGACCTCAACCTGATCGAACAGCGGCTCTACGACCGCACCCTCTCCTCCGAGCCGACCGCCGAGAAATTCCTCTCCTTCCAGAAGCGCAAGACCGCCAACATCCGCGATTATCTCGCCCTGCCGAAGTTTGCAAAATACTTCGACGGCTTCGTCCGCAACGGCAGTACCATCGAAGCCTGCTGCGACGATACCGAGCGAATGATCAAAGACCTGCGCGAAGGCTCGCCTATCGGGCAGGACACCGCCGCGATCGCCGGGGATCTTTGCCGTCAGGCGGAGGAGAAAAACAAGGACTGATCGCAAAAAAGCGCCTGCTTTTCGCGCAAAAAGCGATTCTCCTTTTTCCGAAAATCCATCCGAAAAAACGCCGGGATCTTCCCGGCGTTTTCTCTTTTTGCAAACAATTGTGTGCAGAATCGGTTTATTCTTCGGCTTTCAGCGCCGAAACCATATCGATCTTCCGGTTCTTTCTCGCCACGAGCCATCCGACGAACAGCGAGACGCCGAGCGTCAGCGCAACGCTGACAAGGAAGGTCATAGGGCCGATCGAAAGCCGCATTTCGTATTCTCCGGCAAGCGCGTGCAGAAGGATCTCGAGAACGCCGACGCCGGCGATGAAGCCGATCAGAATGCCGACGAGCGAGATCCATAGATTCTGCCCGATGAGCAGCCGCCCGATCGCCTTGTCCCGGAAGCCGACGACCTTCAGCGTCGCCATCTCGCGGTAACGCTCCATATAGCTCATCACGCCGAGATTGTAAAGCACGATCAGTCCGAGCGCCACCGCCGCGACGATCAGCACGCCGATCGAAAGATTCAGGATCTCCATGAAGCCGTCGAAGGAATCGATGATGTCCTGCTTGCTCTGCACGGTCAGCGCGTGCGAGGCGAGGATCTCGCTCTTTTCGGCTTTTGTGTAGACCGTCCCGATCCGAAAGACCTCGCTTTCGGTCAGCCCAAGCGTTCTCGCGTATTCCTCCGAGAGCGAAATGCTCTCGTAGAGCGAGCGGTTCACGCCGCCGACGCGGATCTCATACCGCTCGTCGGTGCCGTAGGGGGAAACGGTGAGGCGATCGCCGGCTTTCAGTCCGAGTTTGTCGGCAAGCCGCAGGCAGACCAAAGCGCCGTCTTGCGGCAGAGAGAGGATCTCGTTCTTTTCGCCGATGAAGCCGTAGTTGCCGTTTTGGATCGAGTAGATTTCGAGCGAGAGGCTTTCGCCCTCCGCTTCGGCGGCGATCGTCGCGCTGTGGTCGCCTTGGTACTCTTTCTCGATCGCGAGCGCCTCCTCGTCGCTCATGCTCTCCGGAATGCTGATGCGGGAGGAATAGACCGTCACGCGATCATAGTAGGTGTTCACGAAGGCGCGCGCCGTGTCGGACATTCCGAACGCCCCGACGAGAAGCACCATACATCCGACCACGCCGAGCAGAGACATCAGCGTTCTCGATTTGTGCCGCAGGATATCCCGCAGATTCCAACGCGCGCCGAAATCGAGTTTGGCAAAGAGGCGGCTCTTTTCGATCAGAAGCCGGCGCATTTTCTTCGGCACGTAGGGGCGAAGGGCGTCCGCCGCGCTTCCTGCCAGCATCCGGCGCACCGAAAGATAGCCGATGAAGAGGATCAGAAGGAAGATCAGGGCGATCACAAGGATCATCCACCAGGTCAGATACAGATTCCATTCCGGCATGGCGAAGTAGGTCCCCATCATCCCCTTCGGATTCATGATGTACCGCGCAACGCCGTAGCCCGCCGGAATGCCGAGCAGAATTCCGAAAAAGGCGATCCCGCCGGCAAAGGAGGTGTAGTGCAGAACGACCGTCCTGTCCCGGAAGCCGAGCGCTTTCAGAATGCCGATCTGGGTTTTCTCGCGGATGGTGATGCGGTTCATCGTTGTGATCATCGTCAGCACCGCGATCGCAAGGAAGAGCACGGGAAGCACCGCGCCCATCGTCTTGCCTTCGTTCGCCTCCCCTTCCGATTCGGCATAGGAGATCGTCTCGTGCTTGGTCAGCACTAAAATCGTTTTGCCGAGCGCCTCGTCGGCCGCGGCGGAGAACTCCTCCTTCGTAAGATCCGAGAGAACGTGGATCTCGTGATAGATCCCGTCGTAGATCTCCTTCGCCGCCACCTCCGCGGCGGACTGCCGCAGAACGTCGAGCAGAGGACTCGAAAAGCGCTCGCCTGCCTTGGCGTACGCCGCGTCGTAGATCATCCGGCGCAGTTTTGCCGGCGAGAGATAGGCGTAGCCGAAGTTTTCGTAGCTCGGCATCAGCTGGCTTTCGTCCCGCACGCAGATGAGCTGCTCGCCTGCCGCGATCAGTCCGCGCACCCGCCCTTCGACGCGATAGTCTTCAAACTGCATCACGATCGGATCGCCGACGCGGACGCCGTTCTCTTCGGCAAAATGATCGAAAAGCCAGACGCCCTCCTCGTCCTCCGCGTCGTATTCCTCCCCCTCGGTCAGCGAGAAGAAGGAGACGCCGGAGTCCTCGGTCACGCAGAGCAGCAGCGACCGCCCGGAGGGCTTGCCCTCCTCATCCGGCAGATCGGCGGTCAGGGAAAGGTAGCGCGCCGCGCGCTCGACGCCCTCGATCGCACCGACCGACCGGGCGTCCTCCTCCGAAAAGCCCTTCTCGCTCATCAGCCGGTAGTCGGCAAAGCCGGTCTCCCGGAAGAATTTTTTCGTGTTGCGCTCGATACTCACCCATTCCATATTGAATCCGAGAAAGATGCAGACGCCGAGCGCGATCATCAGCACCATCGAGAAAAACTGCGCCTTGTAGAGGCCGATCGTCCGTAAACTTTTCCGCCACAGCATCACCAATCCACCTCGTCCGCCGAAAGCGGCTTTTCCTGCTCGGTGACCGAGAGGATCTTTCCGTTCTTCACCCGGACGACGACGTCCGCCATCCCGGCGATATTCTGGTTATGCGTCACGATCACGACCGTCTTTCCGAACTCTTTCGCCATGCGCGAAAGCAGTTTCAAAATCGTCGCACCGGTCGCCGAATCGAGCGCGCCGGTCGGCTCGTCGCAGAGCAGGATCTTCGGGTTTTTCGCCAGCGCCCGCGCGATCGAAACGCGCTGCTGCTCGCCGCCCGAAAGCTCGGATGGAAAACTGTTCAACCGGTCTCCGAGCCCGACCGCACGCAGCATCTCGCTCGCGCTCAGGTAATTCGGCG
>CADBPA010000136.1 GCA_902796505.1 uncultured Ruminococcus sp. | reverse complement strand
CTACGGCGGCAACGCCAACAACGGCACGGCGGCGACCGACGCGTTCATGATCGACGCCGAGGGCAATATCCTGACCGATCTCGATTGGGACTATCCGGAGATCACGCGTGCGACCGCGCGGCGCATCGACGAGACGCCGCTGACCGTCAAGGGCGGTATCTTCACGACGATCGCCAATCAGCAGGAGTCCTTTTACAAATATCACGGCAGAAATATCAATATTCTCCGCTCAAACACCACGATCAAAGGGATCACGCACTACGTCACCGGAGAGGGAGATCACGGCGCGCCGTACTCCGGATTTCTGAGCGTCGGCGAAACCTACAACGTCAAGCTGAAGGACTGCCTTCTCACGCCGCATTTCATCTACTGGACGCAGGGCAATGGAATGATGGTCCCGATGGGAACTTACGATATCAACACCGGCGCGTCGCTCAGCGTCACGCTGGACGGCATCCGGCAGACGATCGATATCATGGACCGCAGATACTGGGGGCTGATGGGATCGAATTTCTGCAAGGATTTCGTGATGAAGGACTGCGAAATGTCCCGATTCGACGCGCACATGGGCGTGACGAACGCGAAGATCATCCGCTCAAAACTCGGTCACCAATGCCTCAACCTGATCGGTCACGGAAAATTCCTCATCGAGGATTCCGAGGCCTTCGGCAACGCCTTCATCAATCTGCGCGGCGACTACGGCTGCATCTTTGACGGAAGCGTGAAGATCAAAAACTGCGTCTGGACGCCGGGCGGAAACGGCAGCAGCGTGATCGCCGCCGGCAACGGCGGAACGCACGATTTCGGCTATGAATGCCGGATGCCGAGCAGCGTTGAGATCGACGGGCTGACCGTCCGCGACGGAGAGACCGATCCCGAAAAACAGTTCTATATCCTCCCGGATTACGACAAGACCTTCGGCGAAGAAAAGCCCTTCCCTTATATTCCGACCAAAAAACTGAAGATCTCCGGTCTCAAAGCCGAGAGCGGAAGAAGTTTCAAGGTCTGCGCAAGACCGGAAGAATATCCCGACCTTGCCGTCGTTCAAAAATAAGCCTTGAAAAACCGGATCATTGAAGCGACGGTCTCCGGCCTTACCGTCCCGGAGAAGATGCCGCATTATCTGAAAACGCGGCTGGGGCTTTCGGGAACGATGGTCAAGCGGGTGAAATACGGCGGCGTTTTCCTCAACGGCGAAAATGTCCATATGCGCGCGACGGTGCAGAACGGCGACCGTATCCGCGTGATCCTGCCGGACGAACAGAGCGAGCACGTCGCCCCGAAGCCGATCCCGCTCGATATTCTCTATGAAGACGGCGACATCCTCGTCGTCAACAAGCCGGACGGAATGCCGATGCACCCGGCGCGCAACAACTTTCTGCCGACGCTCGCCGAGGCGGTCGCCTACCATCTGCTCCCCGAGAGTTCCGCTTTTCACGCGATCGGCAGGCTCGACCGGGACACCCGCGGCATCGTCCTCATCGCCAAAACCGCCTATATTGCCGAGCTTCTCACCCGGGCGATGCGCCGCGGCGAGACCGAAAAGGAATATACCGCGCGCGTTACGGGAATGCCTTCGCCGGCAGAGGGAACGATTGACGCGCCGATCGCCAGAGAAAAGGAAGCGGGGATGCGCCGCGTCGTCCGCTATGAGGGCGAAGCCGAAGGATATTTCGGCGAACTCGCCGGTAAACGCGCCGTCACACACTACCGCACGGTCGGCGAGGACGGCGCGGGCAACGCGATCCTCAAAGTGAAGATCGAGACCGGAAGAACGCACCAGATCCGCGTTCATATGGCGTATATCGGGCATCCGCTCGTCGGCGATTTTCTCTACGGCGAACGGATCGAGGGAAAAACATTCGACCTCGTCTGCTCTTCTCTGACCTTTCCTCATCCGCGCACCGGCGAGCGAATGCAAATTACCCTGCCGGGCGCCGACAATCTATTTTTCCCGAAAAAGGAGAATCTTATGACGATACGATCCATGATCGAGCCGTTTGTTTATCCGCTGCTGGAACGCTACGTCGCGGCGGTCGCGGACGGCGGCGAAAACACCGAACTCTTCGGCGTCCGCGTGCTGGAAGAAAAGGACAAATTCGTTCACGGCGCGCTTGCCGAAAAGGCGATCCTGCTCTATATCAAGCAGAAAAAAGAGGGCGATCCGCGCGCTGCGGAAACGCTTGCAAACGTCCATACCTTCCTCGGTTACGCCGCCGGAGACGTCTGCAAAACATGGGGCAAATTTGCCCTTCTGCGCGGCTTCTGCGCTCTGGCGGACGCCGGACTGCTCGGAGATATTGACGAAGAGCTCGTCGGGCGCGTGAAAGAAAAGACCGATTACCGCGATTTCTTCGATACCGAAACGCACTCGCTCATCAACCTGCCGTCGAATTATCTGCAAGTCGCTATGGCGTGCGCCGGGCTGCGCGAGAGGCTCGGCTGGGAGAGCGGAAGTATGAGCGATACCATCCTGCAAAAGCTGATCGGCGTGATGGAAGTCTCCGGCCCTTCCGGCTGGATGGACGAGCAACCGCCCTACGGCAGATTCGACCGCTACTCGATGATCGTCACCTCCGAGATCTCGGATACGCTTCAGCGGCTCGGTAAAGAATTGCCGGATTATTGCAAAAACAATCTTAAAATCGCGGCAGAAATATGCCTTGCGATGGCAAACCGACGCGGCGACGGCATCAATTACGGCCGCTCGCTCTCGGTTCACGGCGACGGCGCGGCGGCGGAGATCCTCTCTTCCGCGCTTTCGAGAGGTCTGCTTGCCGAGCGGGATATTCCGCTGGCGCTCGCCTATATCGCCGCGGTCACGGAGAAGATCGAACACTTCTGGTATGACGAGAAGCGCGGCAGTTTCAACCTCTTCTGGGACGGCCGCTCCACCAACCGCTACCGTCAGGTCCAGCGCGTTCTCGAAGTCAATCTCGATATGGCGAATCACATGATCGTGATGCTCCGCAATCTGGAGATCGCCGGGCTTGCCGACCGCGAGGTCGATCTCTCCT
>CADBPA010000135.1 GCA_902796505.1 uncultured Ruminococcus sp. | reverse complement strand
TAATTAATGAGAGGAAAAAACAATGAAAAAAACCAACAAAAAGGGCTTTACGATCGTAGAGCTTGTGATCGTGATCGCGATCATCGCCATCCTTGCGGCAGTCCTGATCCCGACCTTCTCGAATCTGATCAAAAGAGCCAACGTTTCGGCTCAAAATCAGCTGATTCGCAACATGAATACGGCGCTTGCTACCGACAGCGCAAGCAAGGGCAATGCAAAGCACGTAACGATGACCGACGCGCTGGAAGCGGCGGCGGCATATGGCTATGACGTTGCCAAAATCAATAATTCCAAAACCGACAATACCATCCTTTGGGATAGCAAAAACGATGTTTTCTGCTATCTGGATGCCGAAGATGGCATAGTGAAATATATCCCCGAAAATCCGGCAGCAGAGACAGTCGGCGAAAACGAACAGTATCTTTATTGGATCATTTCCAACGAAATTCATCCGACCTACTCCACTTATTACACCGGTACGGAAACGGCTTTTAACGGTACGAATGCGCTGAAAAAAGGCTTTGACGCGGGCAATAGTACCGGCATCACCGCAATCGAATATGTGGGCGATAGCGGAGATCAGAAAGTAGTTATTCGTACAAATTCCTATAGCACAGTTTTGACCATTAATGCAGAGAATGATACAGTTACGCATTATGGTAAAGCGAACAAAGTTGATATTACAGCAGTTGATAATACCAATTGTTATAATGAACATGGCGACATAGCTGGCAATATTAATCTTGAAAAGGGTAAAGTTGTTGTTCATAAAGATTGTTCCGCAGGTGCAGTTGTAATTGATATGACTGCAGCAGAACTTGCAACAGTTACAACTTTATCAGCAGATAATAGCGCAAACAAAGAGGTTCCTATTATTCTTAATACCTCTGAAGTTTTATGGGGTGCTAACCCTAATAATGGTTTAATTAATCCGACAACGAATAATATTATTTATTCATCGACTGGCGGAACATTACCTGAAGACTTTAATACAATGACGAATGAACAAAAAGAAGCTGCCATTGCTACCGCTTCAGAAGAGTTGGTTCAAGGTGTCGCAGCAATTAAAAACGCAAGTTATGCAACACTCCAAGAAGCAATTAACGCGGCACAAAACGGAGACGTTATTGTATTATTAGATGACATTACTTTATCATCAAGTGAATATCTAATGGTCAGAAAAACTATTACTCTTAACATGAATGAGAAAACAATTGTTGGTACTAGTAATCCTATGATATATGTCGCTACAAATGATACCGGTAAAGGCAATCTTTCTATCCGTGGTAATGGTAGTATTGAAAATCAAGTTGGTGGAATCTTTAATGTAAGTAGTGCCGCAATACTTAATATCTATGATGGCAATTATTTAGCAGATTCTGATCTCTTTTACGTGAATGGTGCATTTCTTAATATATATGGAGGCTCATTTACAGCTACCAATACTTCTAATCACAAAAAATGGGAAATCATATATTTAAAGAACGGCTCTTCTGCGAATATTTATAGAGGAAACTTTACTACTCCTGAAGGTGGATGTTACGGAATAGTTTTAGAGGTAGTTTCTGAAATTAATTTAGGAGTGATAGGAGAAGAAGGTCCAACGTTCAACACTTGGAGACCATGTATATCTTCCAACGGTTCGGCATCACATTCGGTTATTATCAATATTTATTCTGGAACTTACAAAGCAAATCGTAATGATGCAACTATTGGTGATCAAAATGTAATACAATTAGCTAACGCTACTAGCGAAATACAAACACTTAACATTTATGGTGGATATTTTGAACAAACAAGCCATTTAGAGAACTCTTGTATCTTTACATTAAGATATAGTGGCATGATAAAACTCAATATAACGGGTGGAACGTTTAATTATGGTAATAATACAAAATTGTTCTGTGGTTATGGAAAAGATGATAGTAGTGGATATCCTTCTGCTTCAAATATAAGAGTTAATGTGCAAAACGATATTATTCCAAAAAATGTTACTATTGAGGTATATGGTTCGGGTGATGTTCGCATTCCAGAACGTGATTTTGTTGTAAATCAATAATTTCTACGAACGTTCCCATATTACAAGGAACAAAAACTAAATTAACCATCATATGATGGGAAACTAAATAGCAAAAAGCTCTCTCGGAGGTAAATTCGAGGGAGCTTTTATTTTAGCGGTTACTTTTTGTATTTATCATGGCAAAAAATGAGGGGGCATTGTAATTTCGGGGAGGTTTTTGCGGTAGGAGTTACCTCTTTTCGATCCTCTTCGGCAGAAATTCGAGATAATCCGCCGAGACGATGGAAAGCTCGATCCCTTCGTAATAAAATTGCGGGGGGATGGTATAATTGCCGTGGATATGCCCGAAAAAGACTCTCTTCACGCCGGCGGCACGGATCGGTTCGAGGATCCCTTCCGAGACCTTTCCGCCCCAGACGGGAGGGAAGTGCAGGAAAACGAGGATCTCCTTTTCGGGGGCGCGCTCGCGGATCGCGAGCGCCTCGGCGAGGCTTGCCTGCAAGCGGAGATTTTCGCGGTTGGTGAGTTTTTCAAAGTCCACGCCTTCGGGGGCGTTCTGCGCGTCTTTGTCCGAATACCAGCCGCGCGTTCCGGCGAGAATGAAATCGTCGGTTTCGATCGCGTTATTGAAAAGAAAGGAAATGCTGCCGATCCCGTTTTTTGCAAAGAAATCCCGGTGCTTTTTCATGGAAGTCCACCAAAAATCGTGATTGCCTTTGCCGAGGACCTTTTTTCCGGGCAGGCTTTCGAGAAATTTCATATCCGAGGTCGCCTCTTCGAGCGAGAGCGCCCAGGAGATATCTCCGGGGATGACGACGGTGTCCGCGTCGGTGATCAGCGCGCGCCAATTGCGTTCGAGGCGCGCCATATAGCCGTCCCATGCGCGGCCGAAAACCTCCATGGATTTGTCGGTTTTTTCAAACGTGGAAAGATGCAGATCGGCGATCGTATAAAGTGCCATATTTTTCTCCGGAAAAAGCGTATAAGTTCGGTTTTCGTGGGCAAGATAATCTCGCGGGGTGACCGCAGATCAAACCGAAAGGATAACTTCAATGGAAGCCAAAAAGAATTGCCACACCGAAGGGACAAAACCCGTCAAAGGTGTACTGTGCGATGTGAAAAACTGCGCTTTTCACGATGGTGAAAGCGATTGTTACGCAGGGAAGATCTGCGTCGGCCCGTGCGACGCAAACTGCTCGGATAATACCGTCTGCGCGACCTTCAAGCCCAGAGAGTACTGATCAGTTTTCCGCCGCGAAATCCCGAACAGCCTGATCCATTTTTTCTTTTCCGATCACCTCGGAGAAGCGAACCGCCCGATCCTCGAGAGACGCGATCGGAACGGGGATCGGCTCACCGGTCGCTTCTTTCAGAACACCCGGCAGGGAGGATTCCTCCGCCGCAACACCCGTGATCGAACGGTAAACGTCCCCGGCAAATTTGTAGGGCGAAGCCGTCGACGCCACGAGGAGCGCGCGGGGGGATTTTTCGTTTTCCCGATAGGCTTTTGCCGCCGCGAGCGCGACCGCCGTGTGCGGATCGACCAGCCTCTCGTCCTGAAGATAGGTCTGCCGCAGAATTTCCGCCGTCTGCTCCTCGGTGGCGCAGTAGCCCGAAAAATGCCTGCGGATCTCGGAAAAAGTCTCCTCCGAGACGGTATATTTTCCGCTTTCGGCGAGAGACCGCATGTATCCCGCCGTCTCCTCCGCGCCCGCGACGGTATAGAGCAGCCGTTCGAGATTCGAGGAGATCAGAATATCCATAGAGGGAGACATCGTGGTATGGAAGGGGCGGTTGCGGTCGTAGGTCCCGGTCGAGAGAAACTCGGTCAGCACGTTGTTTTCGTTCGAGGCGCAGACGAGCCGCCCGATCGGCAGCCCCATTTTCTTTGCGAGAAAGGCGGCGAAAATGTTGCCGAAATTCCCGGTCGGAACGCAGACGTCGATCTCCTCGCCCGCGGCGATCGCACCGTCGGCAAGCAGGTCGCAGTACGCCGAGATATAATAGACGATCTGCGGCACGAGCCGCCCCCAGTTGATCGAATTCGCGCTGGAGAGGAATACGCCTTTTTCGGCGAGCGCGGCTTTCATTTTTTCATCCGAGAAGATGCGCTTGACGCCGCTTTGCGCGTCGTCGAAATTCCCCTCGATGCCGTAGACCGAGACGTTTTTGCCCTCCTGCGTCTGCATCTGCTTTTTCTGCGTGCGGCTGACGCCATCGGCAGGGTAGAACACCTGAATTTTCGTTCCGGGAATATCCCGGTATCCTTCCAGCGCCGCCTTGCCGGTGTCCCCCGACGTGGCGACGAGGATCAGCGCCGTTTTGGTCTCGCCGGTCTTCCGCAGCGCGCCGGAGAAGAGCCGCGGCATGATCTGCAGCGCCATATCCTTGAAGGCGCAGGTCGGTCCGTGGTAAAGTTCCAGAAGATATTTGCGGTCGGAAAGGGGGGTGACCGGCGCCGGGCGTTCGCCGAATTTTTCTTTCGCATACGCCGCCTCCGCATAGGAGAGCAGCTCCTCCGCGGTATAGTCGGTCAGATATTTTCCGAGGATGAACGCCGCCCGCTTCGCATAATCCATGCCGCAAAGCGCCCGGATCTCCTCGTCCGTGATCGCCGGGATCGCCTCCGGCATGAAAAGCCCGCCGTCCGGGCAAAGCCCGGTCTTGATGGCTTGCGCCGCCGTCGCCCCGATCTTCAAACCTCTTGTGCTGTTATAGTTCATAATTCTTCTCCGCGGCATTGCCGCCCGTTGCGGATCTTTTCGGAAGATCCATTTTGTGAGTTACCCTCGTTTGTGATAAGCCGTATCGCGGTCAAACGCCGAGATCATATGCACGATTCTTTGAACGCGCGGCTTTCCGTTTTTCTTTTCGTCGAGATAGACCTCGATGACGTCAAAGCGCATCCGTTTATCTCTTTCGTTGAAAGAATGATAATATTTTGCGGCAGAAATGATCTTTCTTTGCTTCTCCGGTGTGACCGCTGCTGCCGGCCGCGGCGTCATGGGCGAGAGTTTTCCGATCGTCCTCGCCTTGACTTCCACAAAAGCGACGACGTTTTTCTTTCTTGCGATGAGATCGATCTCGTACCCTGCCGCCACGTAATTGCGTTCGAGGATGCGGTAGCCGTGGAAGAAAAGATAGCGCGCCGCCGCGCGTTCGCCGAAGTTTCCGAGCCTGCGTTTCGGCGTCAGAGCCTTCAGAATGTTCAGCTTCATGGTTCACCGCCGTCGTCCTGACGGTCGAGAAATTTCAAAAAGCTTTTGCGGTAGATCGGCGCGGCGCCGAATCTGCGTACCGCGTCCATATGTTCCTTGGTCGGATAGCCTTTGTGCTTTGCGATGCCGTATTCGGGATACGCCCGATCGAGCGCGACGCATTCGCGGTCCCGCGTGACCTTCGCAAGGATGGACGCCGCCGCGATCGAGCAGCTTTTCGCGTCGCCTTTGACGACCGTCTCGGTCGGGATGGGAAATCCGCGCGAGCAGTTGCCGTCGATCAGCGCGAAATCGGCTTTCACCCGCAGCTTTTCGATCGCCCGGCGCATCGCCAGCATCGAAGCGTTCAGGATGTTGATGCGGTCGATCTCCTCCGGGCTTGCCTCGGCGACGCCGTAGGCGATCGCCTGTTCGGTGATCAGGGCGTAGAGCTTTTCCCGCTTGGCTTCGCTGAGTTTTTTGGAATCGTCAAGGCCGGGGATCACAAGCCCCCTTGGAAGAATGACCGCCGCCGCGACGACCGGACCGCACAGCGGCCCCCGACCGGCTTCATCGCATCCGCATACGGCGGTATAGCCTTCGGCGTACCGCCTTTCTTCATATTCGTAATCCGGCATGGTTCACCTTTCTCCGGGGCGTTCGAGCGAGATGCGCCCGATCTTCGCGCCGCGGAATTCGTCGAGCAGAATTTTTGCCGTCCGCTCCTCGTTGATCTCGCCGCCCCCGATGAGGAAGCCGCGCTTTTTTCCGATCAGGCGGAAAAGATCGTAATCGTCGAGTCCTTCCGCTTCGCCGTCCGCGATCTTGTATCTTGCGAAAAACGCCTCTTTCGCGCATTCGCGCAGCCGCCCGCAGGCGATGACGGCGATCTCTTCGAGATTCAGGATATCGTCCTTGATCGCGCCGGTGATGGCAAGATTTTCGCCCACCCGCTCGTCCTCGAATTTCGGCGCGAGAACGCCCGGCATATCGAGCAGATCGAGACCGATCGAGGTCGGGATCCACTGCTTCGTCTGCGTGACGCCCGGCCGGTCTTCGACCTTCGCGCGCTTGCCGCCGGCGAGCTTATTGATGAGGGAGGATTTTCCGACGTTCGGGATACCGACCGCCATGGCGCGCAGCTTCCGTCCGTCCATTCCGCGCTCGGCGTACCGACCGAGCTTCTCCGCCATCACGGTGCGGATCTTCTCGGAAAGCTCTTTCAGCCCCGTCCCCGCCATCGAGTCGATCAGCACGGCGGGAACGCCGCGCCTCTGCAGATCCTCCACCCAGAGGCGGCTGATCTTCGGATCGGCGAGCTCGGCTTTCGTCAGCACGATGATCCGGGGCTTTTCGCCGAGCAGGGAATCGACGTCCGGGTTTTCGGAGGAATAGGGGATGCGCGCGTCGATCAATTCCAGAACGAGATCGACCTGCGGCAGGCATTCGCGCATGATGCGCTTGGTCTTGGCCATGTGGCCGGGAAACCATTGAATGGGATTCTTCTGTTGCATAAACTTCCTTATTCTACTTTTCCGAAAGAGGAAAAGGGATAGATGCGGATGAGGACCTTGCCGAGTACCGCGTCCTCGTCGATACAGCCGAGATAGCGCGAATCGTTCGAGTCGTTTCTGTGGTCGCCGAGAACGAAAAGCTTTCCTTCCGGCACGGTGAACTCCTCCATCGGCTCATAGACGTACCAATTGCGCACGTCCTCGTCGATATAGACGTATTCTTCTTTGAGTTTTTTGCCGTTGACGTAGATACCGGTCACCCGGATCTCCACCGTATCGCCGGCTACGGCGATCACGCGCTTGACGAGCGGCTTTTTGATCCCGATCGAGTAATCCTCGAATACGATGATATCGCCGCGCTCCGGCTTGGCGAGCGCCGAAATGATCAGATGATCGCCGTCCTGCAGCGTCTGCTTCATCGAATTGCCGTCCACGATCGAGTGGCGGAACACGAAGCAGAAGAGAAGCATCACGATCGTGAAGGTCAGCACCAGAAGCTCCACGAAGTCGAACACCGCGTCGATCACGCGCGGATGATTTTCATCGTAGGGCGATTCGTCCGCCGAGGGGAAGCGCGAGGCGCGCCGGTGCAGCAGGCGGTCACGCCGCTGCTCCTCGGTTTCCGGCGCAGTCTTCTCCTCGGTCTCCGAGGTGGTTTGCTCTTCGGCATCCGGCGCGGTCTGCGCCTCGGTCTCCGAGGCGGTCTGCTCTTCGGCATCCGGCGCGGTCTGCGCCTCGGTCTCCGAGGCGGTCTGCTCCTCGGTCTCCGGGGCGGCGCCGTCCGCCGCTTCTTCGCTTTCCGCCTCATCCGGAGCCGGGGGCTGCGGCTCCTGCCGCTCGGTCACATCCGGCTTTTCGGCGGACTTTTCGGGGAGATCTTCCTCAGGCGCGCGCTCGCCGTCCTGCGGGAGCGCCGTTGTTTTTTCTTCCATAACGATCCTTTCCGCGGCAAAGAGGAGCGGAGCGGCGTTTTTTTGCCGCAGGCAGGCTCTTTTTCGCTGAAGGTAAAAAATTTCTCATCATATTTTAACATAAATAAAAGAAAAAAACAAGGGTTTTCGGAGAAAAACTTTGCTTTCGCCGAAAACGCCGTCCGCCGTATTCTCCGCCGCTTGACATTCGGGTTTCTTTGTGCTATACTGTTCTCATGAAAACGAACAAATTCTTTCTCTATCTGACTCCGGCGTTTCTGCTCGCCGAGATCCTTCTTTACGGCTTGTTTCTCGCGCACGACCTGGGAGGCGCGCATATCGGGAACGCTACCGCCGTCAAGTATGCGACCGTCCTTCTTGCCCTCGCCTTCGCGGCGACCGGCTTTTTGACCTCGGCAGGGAAGCCCGGTGCGATCCGGGATACCGCTTTTCTGACGGCAGGCCTCGTCTTTACCGCGATCAGCGACTGGTTTCTGCTCGTCCGCGGCGATCATTTCGAGTTCGGGCTCGTCACCTTCCTCTGCGCGCAGACCTGTTACGCCGTCCGCGTCCGCCTTGCAGGCCGCCTGACGCAAAAGCTTTCGCGCGTCTTTCTTCTTTTGCGCGTCCTTCTGCCGCTGCTCCTGATCGCGCTTCTGCCGCTCCTCGGGCTGCTCTCTCTGCTGAACGCCCTCGTCGCCGTCTATTTTGTCCAGCTGATCTTCAATCTGGTCGAAAACGCGGTTTCCGCCGCGCTCCCCGGCGCGCCGGAGGAAAGATTCCGTCCGCTTCTGCTCGCGATCGGCTTTCTGTTCTTCATCGGGTGCGATATCTGCGTGGGGCTTTCCAATCTCGCGCACGGCCTCGGCAGCAGTCTCATCTGGCTCTTCTATACCCCATCTCAGGTGCTGATCTCACTCTCATCCATCCGAAAGGAGCCTCATCGCTATGAAAATACGGCCGATTGATCGGATCTTCTCGATCCTCTCCGGGATCCTGACACCATTCTTTCTCGTCGCCTGCGCGGCGATCGTCCCCTGCGCCTTCCGTCCTTTCTATTACGCCTGCATCCGGCCCCTGCAGATCCCCGAAACGAGCGGATACAGCGTGGAAACGATCCGCGAAGCCTTTGACGACGTGATGGATTTCCTCTGGTGCGGCGCCGAATTCAAGACCGGCTCGCTTGCCTGGACCGAAAGCGAGAAGGCGCATTTTGCCGATTGCATTCCGGCGTTTCACCTTCAGGCGATCCTCCTGATCGCGGGCGGAATTTTCCTGATCGTCTATCTGATCCTGCTTCGCCGCGGCGTTCTGCGGCGCGCGCGCCTCTTCGGCGTTCCCTCGGTCTCCTACGGCGCTGCGGGCCTGCTCCTCTTTCTCGCGGCGGTCGGCGGTTACGCCGCTCTGGATTTCGGCGGCCTCTTCCATCTTTTCCACAAGATCGTTTTCCCGGAAAAGAGAATTGGCATTTCAATCCGAATACCGAGCAGGTCATCAATATCCTGCCGCAGGAGTTCTTCCTCGTCTGCGCCGTCTACATCATTTCGGTCGCCGTTCTGCTCGCCGCCCTCGCCGTCGTACTCGGCTTCGTCGCCCGCAAAAAGGCGCGCAGGGAAGCGGCGGAGCGAGAAAACCGCTGATTTTTGCATTTTTTCAAAAAATTCTTTTCGGAAACGCTTGACATTTTGTCCGGTTTATGCTATGATAACTATATCTGTGCGTCCGTCAGGACTCGCGCGGTGTATTATCAGAACAGTCCGCTGCAATGCTCTGCATGAATGTTCGGTGTTATAGGAGGTTTTGAATCATGGATAAGATTCAGGCTTTTACAAATGAGCAGCTCAAAACGGAAGTCCCGCAGTTCGGAATCGGTGACGGCGTCAAGGTTTACGTCCGGATCACCGAGGGTGAGAAGCAGAGAATTCAGCTTTTCGAAGGTACCGTTATCGCCAAGCGCGGCGGCGGCGTCTCCGAGACCTTCACGGTCCGGCGCGTTTCCTACGGCGTCGGCGTGGAAAAGACCTTCCCGCTTCATTCCCCCAACGTAACCAAGATCGAGGTCGTTCGCGACGCGAAGGTTCGCCGCGCGAAGCTCTACTATCTGCGTGACAGAGTCGGAAAAGCGGCAAAAGTCAAGGAAAAGATCTGATTTTCACGATCTGCTTTCCGCACCCGCAAAAAATGACCGCCTTCCAGCGGTCATTTTTCTTCTTGTTTTTCTTTTCAGGACATCTGCTCCGGCAGCTTTTTGCCTCCGAGAATATGAAAATGCAGGTGCCCTACCGATTGGCAGCCGTCTTCTCCGACGTTGGAGATCAGCCGGTAGCCGTTTTTCAGCCCTTCGAGCTTTGCGATCTTCGGGATCGCCTCGAAAATGCGCGCGACCGTCGCGCTGTTTTCTTCCGAAACGGCGTCTGCCGAGGGAATATGCGCCTTCGGGATCACCAGCGTGTGTACCGGCGCCTGCGGATGAATGTCCTTGAAAGCGTAGCAGAATTCGTCCTCATAAACCTTCGTCGAAGGGATCTCGCCCTTTGCGATCGCACAGAATAAACAATCCATCTTTTTACCTCGCGTTTTTTCTTTATTGTATCACAACCGCCAGCGCTTTTCAAGCGGAAAGAGAAAAAATCCATGCCATACAGCAAATTTTCTTTGCCGGAATATCCCGTCCGCGAGGACGTCTGGGACAGCCTTGCCGCCGAAACCCGTCCGATCGTCGTTTACGGTATGGGCAACGGCGCGGACAAACTGCTTTCGCGCTTTGCGGAATACGGCATCCGCGTCGCGGATTTCTTTGCCTCGGACGGCTTCGTGCGCGGCCACAGTTTTCACGGCTTCCGGGTGAAGTCCTTCTCCGAGATCCGCGAGACCTATCCCGATTTCCGGATCGTTCTGTCCTTTGCCTCGAACCGCCCGGAGGTGATCTCGGCGCTCGCAGAGATCGACCGCGCGTACGACCTCGTCGCGCCGGATATGCCGGTCGCCGGCGGAGAATATTTCGACCGCGCCTTCTATAACGCCCACTACGGCGAGATCCTCCGCGCCTACGAGCTTTTCTCCGACGAGGACTCCCGCTCGGCGTTCGCCGCCGCCGTCCGCTATCGGCTGACCGGAAGAATTTCCTATCTGTTATCGGCGTTTTCTCCCGAAGAGGAGATCTTCTCGCACTTTTACGCCCCGGAACGCTATCTTGACGTCGGGGCGTATCGCGGAGACACCGTCCGTTCTGCCGTCCTGCGCTGGAACACCCTGCGCGAGATCGTCGCCGTCGAGCCGGATTCCAAAAACTTTGCCCGCCTCGCCGCCTACGCCGAAAGCGTGGATCTCCCGAAGATCCTCCCTGTGGAGGGCGCGGCGTACTCGGAAAACGGGGAAGGGAGCTTTTCCGAGGGCGGAAACCGCAATTCCTCGCTCCTCTCCGCCTCCTACCGGCATAAAGACCGCGCCGTCCGCCTCCTGCGGCTCGACAGCCTTCCGCTCGGCAGGGTGGACCTGATCAAATACGACGTGGAGGGCGCCGAGCGCGAGGCGCTGGAAGGCAGCGAAGCCCTGATCCTGCGGGATCGACCGCAGATGCTCGTCTCGCTTTATCACAGAAGCGCCGATCTTTTCAAGATTCCCTTGGCGCTTTCCCGGAAATACCCTTTTTACCGTTTTCTCCTCCGCCGCGCCTATTGTCTGCCGGCGTGGGAGATCGACCTGATCTGTATCCCCGAAAGGAAGAACGAATGAAAAGACCTGAAATCCTCTCGCCTGCCGGCAATTTTGAAAAGATGCGCGCCGCGATCCTGTACGGCGCGGACGCCGTCTATCTCGCCGGAAAAACCTTCGGTATGCGCTCCGCCGCCGATAATTTTACGCCGGAAGAACTCGCCGACGCCGTCGCCTATGCGCACGAGCGCGGAGTCAAAGTCTATCTGACGGTCAATACCATGCCGCACGAGGACGAATACGCCGCCCTGAAAGAATATCTGAATTCGCTGAAAACGATCCCGGTGGACGCCCTGATCGTCGGGGATATCGGCGTGGTGATGCTCGTGCGCGAGATCCTGCCGCAGGTCGCGATCCATATCTCCACGCAGGCGAGCGCCGTCTCCTCGCAGGACTGCCTCGCATGGCAAAAACTCGGCGCGAGCCGTATCGTGATGGCGAGGGAACTGACGCTTCGGGAGATCCGCAGCATCCGCGCCGCGATCCCGGAGGATCTGGAGATCGAATGCTTCGTTCACGGCTCGATGTGCGTCTCCTACAGCGGCAGATGCCTGCTCTCCGAGCATATCGTCGGCAGAGACGGCAACCGCGGTATGTGCGCCCAGCCCTGCCGCTGGAATTATACCATCCGCGGCTATGAGATCACCGAAGAGAAGCGCCCGGAGCTTCCGATGCCGATCGAAGAGGTGAACGGCGAGACCTTCATTATGTCCAGCCGCGATACCTGCCTGATCGGGCATATCCCCGAACTGGTCGAAGCCGGGATCGATTCCTTCAAGATCGAAGGGCGCATGAAGTCGGCGTACTATACCGCCGCCGTCACCAACGCCTATAAAATGGCGCTCGATTCCTATTTTTCGGGCGAATACCGCTACGATCCGCGCTGGCTCGACGAGCTGAACAGCGTCACCCACCGCGCCTACGCGACCGGTTTTTATTTCGGCGATCCGCGCGGCGAGGCGAATACCGTCTCCGAGATCGGATATATTAAAGAAAAGGCATATCTTGCCGCCGTTCTCGCATATGATCCTCTGACGGGGATCGCTACGATGGAGCAGCGCAACAAAATGTGCCTCGGAGACGAGGTGGAGCTTCTTTCTCCCGGCAGGACCGGAGAGCCGATGACCGTGACCGCCCTTTACGACGAAGAAGGCGCTCCGATCGAAGACACCCGCCATCCTTATATGAAATTCGGGATGAAAATGCCCCGGCCGGTCAAGGCAGGGGATATGCTTCGGGCAAAGTAATTTCCGAGGCCCTCCCGGAGGAGGTGCGTTTTGTCATTCCGGGAATTCTTAAAAGCCGTTCTGCTCGGTATCCTCGAAGGGGTGACCGAGTGGCTTCCGGTCAGCTCGACCGGGCATATGATCCTCTTCGACGCCTTTTTGCCGCTTGCCGTTTCGGAGGGATTCCGGACGCTTTTTCTGGTCGTGATCCAGTTTTTTGCGGTCCTCGCCGTGCTGACGGTCTATCGCAAAAAGCTTTTTCCCTTTTTCCGCAAGGACGGGGCGGAAGAGAAAAAGGCGGCAAAGCGGATCTGGAAAGCGGTGTTTTTCGCCTCGCTTCCTGCCGCGCTGCTCGGATTTTTGCTCGACGACCTGATCGACCGCTATCTGTTTTCGCCTTTCGTCGTCGCCGCGGCGCTGATCGTCTACGGCGTCGTCTTTCTCCTGATCGACCGTCCGCGCGCCAAGCCTTCCGAACCCCCGAAAACGCCCGACCGACTGTCGCCGGCCTCCGCGATCGGCGTGGGATTTTTTCAATCGCTTTCGCTGATCCCCGGCACCTCGCGCTCCGGCGCGACCATTCTCGGCGGCATCGCCCTCGGAATGGATCGGCGGTCGGCGGCGGAGTTTTCTTTCTTTCTCGCGCTCCCGGTGATGCTCGGCGCCTCCGGGCTGAAGATCGCCAAGTATCTGCTTTCCGGCGCCGGCGCGAGCGGGGAAGAGATCCTGCTTCTGCTCGTCGGATCGGTCGTCGCCTATCTCACCTCGCTGATCGTCATCCGCGCGCTCGTGAATTTCGTCGGGCGGCACAGTTTCCGCCCCTTCGGCGTCTACCGCATCCTGCTCGGCGTCG
>CADBPA010000134.1 GCA_902796505.1 uncultured Ruminococcus sp. | reverse complement strand
TATGAGATAAAAGTCAATATCTCAAAGCGAGATTTTTTATAATGTACATAACCCAAAGGAAAAAGGTGACGGTATGGTACATTTACGCTTGAAGGATTTGCGCGAGGACGCCGACAAAACGCAGAAGGAGATCGCCGATTTTCTGCACATCCGACAGAACACCTATTCGCAGTATGAGAACGGTCAGCGGCAGCTTCCGCTCGCCGCGCTGGTCGCTCTGGCAAAGTTTTATCAGACGTCGACCGATTATATCCTCGGTCTGAACGACCGCAGGGAAGGCTGATCGTTACGGGCTTTTTCCCCGGCGTTTTGACAAAGGCGGAAAATGCAAATTCCCCCTTGACATTTTCCCGTCCTGCGGTTATAATAAGACAGTACCAAATCAACGAAAAGGAGAAACACCATGAAGTACGTTTGCCCCTGCGGATACGTTTACGACGAGGAACTCGGCGATCCCGAAAACGGCATCGCTCCCGGCACGAAATGGGAGGACGTTCCCGAAGATTTCGAGTGCCCGGTCTGCGGCCTCGGAAAAGATGCCTTTGAGGAGGAGTGATCCTCCCGCAAGCGGCCTCGCGCCGCTTTTTCTTTTTGCGCGTTTTTTGTGCGATATGCCTTGCTCCGCTTTTTTGCGGCGTCGCTCGCCTGTTTTTCGCTCGCGCGGCTTTGCCGCGCTTCGCCGCTTTGCCGCGCTTTGCCGCTTTGCCGCGCCTCGCGCCGTTTTGCCGCGCTCTGTGCCGCGCTCCGCGCCGCGCTATGCGCCTTGATTCGGATCGGCATTGTTGCGCCGCGATCGATTTGCGCCGATCTATCCGCCCGGCTTTTTTCGCTTTTCTTGTTTTTCCCTTCTTTCCCCTCTTGACATTTTGCCGAAAGCGTGCTACAATAGTTCTGTTATCGAATTTTTCTCAAAGGATCTTTATGTACTATATCACACTCGACCTGGAATGGAATCAGGCCTACGCGGAAAAGGCGCTTGCCGTTCAGAAACGGCTCTCCTGCCGTCTGCGCGGAGAGGTCATACAGATCGGGGCGGTCAAGCTCGACCGGAATATGGCGCTTTGCGGCTCCTATTCGGTCATCGTCAAACCCAAATGGTTCAGGCACCTGCACAAGCACGTGTCTGCCCTGACGGGGATCACGCAAGAGCAGATCGACCTCGGAATGCCTCTGCCGGAGGCCGTGGAAAGTTTCCGCAATTGGTGCGGAGACGACTTTGCTTTTCTCACCTGGGGCCCGGACGATATTCCGATGCTCAAGGACAATCTGCACGCGCACGGAGCCGACTTCTCCTGGCTGAACTGTGCGTACGATATGCAGCCGATGTTCAATGAACAGACCGACGGTCTGCGCAAACAGCGCTCGCTCGAATATGCGATGGAATACTACCATATCGAGCAGAAGCTCCCGGCGCACGACGCGCTGAACGACGCCTTCTTCACCGCCCTCGTCGCGCAGAAGCTCGACGTCGTGAAGGGGATCACCGACATCCGCATCGAGAGCGAGAACGAACTTCTCTCGGAAACCTTCGGTGACGCGGACGCCGGCGATGACGACGGGTACGTGACGATCGAGGAGCTTCTCGCCGAGCCGTCCGTCGGAAAGCCGGATTGCCCGATCTGCGGCGGAAAACTCGAGTCGCTCGGCACGCCGCTTCATATGAAGGGGCAGAAGTATCTGACGCCCTTCCGCTGCAAGCGCGACGGCGAGCTGATGCAGACGCTCCGGCTGCACCGCAATTTCAACGACACCTGGCGTGCGCGCCGCACGATCGAGCGCGCGACCGAGGAGGCCATGAAAAATTATCAGGACGGCCTGCGCGCGAGCCTGGCGTTCCGGGCAGCAAAATCCACCGGCCGCAAGAGAAGGCGGTCTGGAAAGAAAAAGACCGCCGCCAAAGCGGAGGTCAAATGATCAAAGCGATCGAAACGATCAAAGCGATCGAAACGATCAAAGCGATCGAAACGATCGAGAGAAAGCCGCGTCCGTTGATCCGATCCGGAAGAGCGGCTTTTCTTTATCCGGGGAGACGCCCCGGAGGAGGAACGAATGGAAAACTATCTTACGAATACCGTCCGCCTCGGCGCGCGCATCCTCTCAGGCGAGCGCGATCCTTCGGTGATCGCCTACCGTCCGCAGAAAACCGCGCCGCTTGCCGCAAGTCTTCCGGCTTTTCGCCGC
>CADBPA010000133.1 GCA_902796505.1 uncultured Ruminococcus sp. | reverse complement strand
CCCCGCCCGAAAAAGCAAGAAAACCGAAAAACAATTGGCTTTGCAACACAAGTGATATAAAATCGGACAAAGTGCTTGCCCGACTTCGGCGGGCGGGGCTGAAGCACCGCCCCTACGGATGGTATCACGCTCCCGGTGACTCTGTTGTGCCAAAGTGCGGAGCGCGCCTTTGCTGAATTTTTTTCGGGCGGGGTCATTTGCTTGCAAATGTTAGCCCCTACAGTCGGCAACCCACTTCCTGCATCTTTTGATCACCAAAGTGCGAAGCGCACTTTTGTTTGAAGTTCAACGCTGCGCCGCCTGCGATCTCTCCGCAATAGCAAAAAGCCGCCGCGAGGTGCGGCGGCTCTTCGGAAAAGGATCGGAAAGCGATCCTTCCGGGTTCTTGCCGGATCAGGCTTCGAGCGAGCGAAGATAATCGATGCAGCGTTTGACCTCTTCGAGGCCGGTGGGATCGAGGCCTTCGGATTCGATGACCATCAGAACGCCGTTTCGGTTCGCCCATTCGCGCACGGCGAGGACAGGGGCTTCTCCCGATCCGACCGATTTGCCGACCACGCCCTGACGGCACTCGGCAAAATTATGATGCGCGGCGGGGGCGGCGAAGCCGTCCTTCAGGTGGATCACGCGGATGCGGTCCTTGTGCGCTTCGAGGAAGGCGATCGTGTCGATGCCGGCGTTGAACGACCAGAAGGTGTCGATCTCAAGTTCCACGCTCGTGCGCGCGAGGATCTCCTCCTCGATGACCTTGCCGTAGGGGGTGGGGAAAAATTCCGCCGAATGGTTGTGATAACCGAGGACAATGCCGGCGGCGGCGAGTTTTTTCTGCGCTTCGTTCAGCAGGGCGATATTCTCGTCGAGCTTCTCCGCGCTCGACCAATCCGCGCCGGGGACGATGAGATTTTTGCATCCGATCGCCTGATGATAGGCGATGGTCTCGTCGATCTTGTCGGGACGGATCAGGTCAATGCCGGTATGCGTGCCGGAGCAGACGAGTCCGAACTCGTCGAGCCACGCTTTGACCTCGCTTGCCGGGTTTCCGAAGAAACCGGCAAATTCAATATAGCGGTAACCCATCTCGGCGACGGCCTTCAGCGCGCCGTGAAGGTCGTCTTTCGTGACGTCACGCACCGAGTACATCTGCAGGCCGTATTCTGTCTTTGCCATAATTCTCTCCTTGTTTTTCGGGCGTTTTTGCCCGGGATAGCTTTCATCATAGCACATTTTTCTGCCTCTGTCAAGTACAAAGAAAAATTTCGCTGCGGATACCGCCGCAGTTTTTGCGCGCGCATACTCACGCGCAAAAAATAAAATCTTTTCCTTCTTTTCCTTGCTTTTTGCGCGCGGATGTGTTATGATAAGAATAGGATACTATGCGCAGGGGAAGGTCTTTGCCGAAAGAGACGCCCCGGAAGGAGAAAGATATGGATATGATCAAACTCAATCCGGTCATCCGGACGGTTTCGCTGATCGAGAAGGTCGGCCGCGAGGAGGAGCGCCGGGCGTACGACTGCCGGATGATCTACCTCTGCTCGGGCGATCTCGTCTACGCGGCGGACGGCGGAAAAAAGTCGCATCTTTCGCCGGGGCAGCTGCTCTATCTCCCGGCGGGGATGTCCTACCGGCTTTCGGCGAAATATCTGCGCGCCGTCGTGATCGCGTTCGATCTGACCGACGAGACGCCCGATCCCGTGGAGGGCATCCGCCCCGACCTGCCCGAAAATTTTGACGAAAGCAAGCTTCATTTCCCGACGGACGCCGCGCCCTTCGATCGGCTGATCCTCGCGCAGGATATGGAGTCCGAGCGGGACGGCTTTTTGCGGATGGAGAATATCTTCACCTCCGGCGAGGGAAACTTCCGCGCGCGCATTTCGGCGCATCTGAAGCTCGTCCTGCTGAAGCTCGCCGAACTCTCCGACGAAAACGCCCTGCCCGCCCGGATGGTCGAAAACCTCGACGGCTATATCCGCGAAAACGCGCACGAGGAGATCTCGAATACCGAGCTCGGCGCGATCTTCGGCTACCATCCGTTCTATATCAGCAAAATGCTCAAAGAGAAAAAGGGGATCACCCTGCATCAGTACGTCATCGCCTACCGCATGAAGGCGGCGAAGAATCTTCTGCGTTACACGGCGCGCACCGTCAACGAGATCTCGGACGCGACCGGCTTCTCCGATCCCTCTTATTTTACGAAGAGTTTCAAGGCGCAGGTCGGGATGACGCCGAAGGAATACCGCGCGCAGTTTGAGGATGAATTGATCTGAATATACCGATTTTGAAAAGAATTGTTTACATATCAAGGATAAGAGAATGAATTTGAAGAAAAAAGACGTCCTTCGCCTGCGGGTGGAGGGGATGACCGATCTGGGCTTCGGCGTGGCGCGGCAGGAGGGATTCGTGATCTTTCTCTCCGGATGCGTTCCGGGAGACGAGGTCGAGGGGGAGATCATCAAGGTCACGGCGTCCTACGCCGTCGCGCGAGTGATGACCTTCCTTCTGCGCTCACCGCTGCGGACGGAGGGGCGGTGCGAACTTTCCGCCTGCCATAGCTGCGCCTACAAGGAGATCTCCTACGAGGAGGAACTGCGCCGCAAGTGGGAAGGCGTGCGCGAGGACTTCCGCAAAGCCGGTCTGCCGGAGGTCGAAGTCCTGCCCCCGGTCGGCTCGCCGAAGGTCTGCGGCTACCGCAACAAGGCGCAGTACCCGGTCGCAAGGCTTGCGGACGGCTGCTACCGCATCGGTTTTTACGCGCCGAAGTCCCACCGGGTGACCGAGGCGGCGGCGTGTCCGCTCGCGCCGGCGGTCTTTTCCGAAATTCTCGGAGAACTCCGGGCGTTTTTTGCCGAAAAGGAACTTTCGGTCTACGACGAGGAGAGCGGCAAAGGGCTGCTGCGGCATATCTATCTGCGCCGCGGCGAGGTTTCGGGGGAGATCCTGCTGACACTGGTGGTCAACGGCAAACGCGTCGACGGCGAGGAGGAACTCGTCCGAAGGCTGACGGCGCGCTTTCCCGAAATCGTCGGCATCCTTCTGAATATCAACCGGGAAAATACCAACGTCATCCTCGGAAAGGACTACCGTCTGCTTTGGGGAAAAGACTACCTGACCGATACGCTCGCCGGCGTTCGCCTGCGGCTTTCCGCGCCGGCGTTTTATCAGGTCAACCACGACGCCGCCGAACTGCTCTACCGGAAGGCGAAGGAACTCGCCGCGCCGACCGGGCGGGAGCTTCTGCTCGACCTCTTCTGCGGAGTCGGCTCGATCGGACTTTCGATGGCGCGCGAGGTGCGCGAGATGATCGGCGTCGAGATCGTGCCCGAGGCGGTCGAATGCGCGAAGATCAACGCGAAGGAAAACGGCGTGGAAAACGCCGCCTTCTACGTCGGCGACGCCGCCGAGACCGAATCGCTTCTCAAAAACGCCGAGCGCGAGCGCGGCGAGGCGATCCTGCCGGATATCGTGATCCTCGATCCGCCGCGCGCCGGCTGCGACGAAAGGCTCATCCGCTTCGTCGCCTCCCTCTCGCCCGAAAAGATCGTCTATATTTCCTGCAACCCGAAAACGCTCGCGCGCGACTGCGCGCTCTTCCGCACCCTCGGCTATACCGCCGGCGCCGCCGCGCCGTTCGACCTGTTTCCGGCGACGGGGCACGTCGAGTCCGTCGTTCGTCTCGAACGACAGATTCAACAATGAATTGCAACCTTGCGGTTGCGTGAATTGGCTTCGCCATGAATTGCCTGTGGCATGAATTGCGCTGCGGCGCATTG
>CADBPA010000132.1 GCA_902796505.1 uncultured Ruminococcus sp. | reverse complement strand
TCTGAAAGCCCACCGGGCTTTCATTCACTACCGATCCGCCGCTTCGCTACCCATCGGGGAAGGCAAACTGAAACTTACTCCCGGTGACTCTGTTGTGCCAAAGTGCGGAGCGCGCTTTTGATCGAAAAAGCAAGGAAATCGCATTGCCTTGTCTGTTTGCGAAAGCCGCCTATTACACCGTAGGGGCGGTGCTTCAGCCCCGCCCGCTGAAGTCGGGCAAGCACTTTGTTCGATTTTATATCACTTGTGTTGCAAAGCCAATTGTTTTTCGGTTTTCTTGCTTTTTCGGGCGGGGCTAAAGCACCGCCCCTACAGACGATAACTCGCTCCCGGTGACTCTGTTGTGCCAAAATGTGAAACGCACCTTTGCTCAAAGTCCGGCGCGATCCTTCCGGGCGCACTACAGAGAGCCTTCCTCCGGGGCGAGGCCGCCGAAGCGGCGGGTGCGGCGGTAGTAATCGCAAAGCGCCGCGACCAGATCCTCGCGCGAGAAGTCCGGCCAGAGGGTTTTCGTGATATAGATCTCCGAGTACGCCGCCTGCCAGAGCAGAAATCCCGAAAGCCTCGACTCGCCTGCGGTGCGGATGATGAGATCGGGATCGGGGATACCCGCCGTATAGAGATGCCGTTCGAGGATCTCTTCGGTCAGGGGCAACTCGCCCGCGGCGATCGCTTCGTTGGCGGCGTGAAGGATCTCCTCACGGCCGCCGTAGTTGAAAGCGATATTGCAGAGAAACTCCCTGCCCTGCCCCATCCGCTCGGCGCGGCGGCAGAGGTCGGCAAGGTCGGGCGAAAGTTTTCCGAGGTCGCCGAGAAAGCGCACACCGAAGCCGGGATCGCTCTCGATCTTCGGGATCACGACCTCTTTCATATACCGGGCGAGCAGCCCCATCAGGGCGTCCACCTCCGGCTTCGGTCGCTTCCAATTCTCGGTCGAAAAGGCGTACAGCGTGACGGTGCGGACGCCGAGTTCGCGCAGGTCCCCGATCAGCCGGGGAACGACCTTCGCCCCGGCAATATGCCCTGCCGTCCGGGGAAGCGCACGCGCTTTCGCCCATCTTCCGTTGCCGTCCATAATGACGCCGAGCGAGCGGATCTTCTTCTCTTCCGGGATCGCCGCAAGAAAGGCTTCCCCCTCCGGCTGATTTTTCGCTTTTGCCATAAATGCTTCCTTTGTGCGTTCGGTTATCGGTAATGCGGGAAAAGACGACGCGCGAAATCAGATCTCCATGATCTCCTTGGTCTTCGCGGCGGTCACGACGTCGATCTCCTTGATGTACTTATCGGTCAGATCCTGAACGAGCTTGTCGCCCTGCTTCGCCTCGTCCTCGGTGAGGATCGAGTCCTTTTTCTCCTTTTTGATCCGGTCGTTGGCGTCGCGGCGGATGTTGCGGCCGGCGACCTTCGCCTCCTCGCCGAGCTTCGCGATCTGCTTCGAGAGCTCTTTTCTGCGCTCCTCGGTCATCGGGGGGAAGGCGAGGCGGATGCAGCTGCCGTCGTTCTGCGGATGGATGCCGAGATCGGAGGTCAGGATCGCCTTTTCGATGCCCTTCATCGCGCTCTTGTCCCACGCGGTGATCGTCAGGGTGCGCGCGTCGGTGACCTTCACTTCGGCGATCGCGCTGATGGCGGTGGGCGAGCCGTAGTAGTCCACGGTGATCTTTTTCAGCACGTCGGGATTGGCGCGGCCGGCGCGGATGGTGGAGAGATTTTCTTGATAGGACGCGATGGATTTCTGCATTTTGCTTTCGTATTCTTTGGTCTCGAATTTCATGGTTTTTCTCCTTTATGTGATCATTTTTTGATTCGTAAGTAAACTTTTCTTTGCATCATTCGGGAGTAACGGTCGTTCCGACGACCTCGCCCCGGACGGCGCGGAGGATGTCCTCCGGCGTTTTCAGCCCGAACACGCGGATGGGGATGCCGGCGTCCTTGCAGAAGGCGGTCGCCGTCGTGTCGATCGCGCGCAGACCGAGCCGAAGCACCTCGCTCGCCGTGACGTTCTCAAGCTTCTTTGCGCCGGGATTCGTTCTCGGATCGCTGTCGTAGATATAATCGACGTTCTTCGCCATCAGCATCATATCCGCCGAAAGCTCCGCCGCGCGGACGGCGCCTGCCGTATCGGTGGACAGGAAGGGTACGCCGAGTCCTCCGCCGAGGATGACGATCTTCCCCTCGTCAAGATACTGCCGCCCGAGGTCGGAGGAATAGGGCTCCGCGAAGGGAGACATGGCGACCGAGGTCAGCACGCGGCATTCGCCCCCGGCGCGCAGGGCGGCGTCCGAGAGGCAGATGGCGTTGATCACCGTGGCGAGCATTCCCATCCGATCGGCTTTGACGCGATCCATCGATCCGCCCTGCCTGCCGCGCCAGATGTTCCCCGCGCCGATGACGACCGCGAGCTGATAGCCCGCCTTCGCGCATTCGACCAGCACGCCCGCGACGCGGTCAACGAACGCATGATCGTAGATCCCGTTCGGCGCAGACAGAGCCTCGCCGGAAAGTTTCAGAAGAATCCGTTCTTTTGCCATAGTGCATAGCCTCCCGAAAATATATTTTACCGTTTATATTTTACCGCAAAATTGTGAATTTGTAAAGTAGTTTTGATAAACTTTATGGATTTTTTCGCCCGGAAAGCGGGATTTTTCATTCTTTGGCTCTTCTGCGACAAAATTTTCCGCTTTTCGGGGATCACCGCCGCGAGTCAAACAGCGAAATGCCTCCCTCCGGGTAGCGA
>CADBPA010000131.1 GCA_902796505.1 uncultured Ruminococcus sp. | reverse complement strand
GCACATTTCGTCGAAATCCTCCACCGAGAGCGCGACCGGCTTCTCGCAGACGACGTTCTTTCCGGCGTTCAGCGCGGCAAGGACGATTTCCTTATGCACGTCGTTCGGCGTGGCGCAAAGGACGATATCCACCTTTGGGTCGGCGAGCAGCTCCTCGCGCGAGGCGTAGGTATGAATGCCGAGCTCCTTTGCGGCTTTGACTCTTTTTTCGGCGATGTCGTAGATGCCAGCAAGCGAGACGACGTCGCTCTTCTGCGCCCAGTTTGCGTGCCACGCGCCCTGTCCGCCGTATCCGATGATCGCAAGATTCTTTTTCATGCTGATAACTCTTTTCTGATACTCATTGAATTTGCTGTTTTTACCGCTTCGGTGCGGCCAATATCATTGTAGCACATTTGATCGCGCTTTTCAACCGTTTCGACAAATTTTATAGAAAAAAGAGATTTCTTATACTACCGATACGCCGATCAGGTCGGCGAGCAGTCCGAAGAGAATGCCGGTCGCCACGGTGGACAGAAGAATGAGGAGATTTTCTTTCGGGTGCTTGTTCTGCTTTAAGAGAACGAGAATGCCGACGCCGGCGGCAGGGAACAGCCCCGAAAGCATCGCGCCGGTCGAGATCAGCCCGTCGGTCGCCAGCTTTGTCAGCGCGATCGAGGCGGCGCAGTTGGGGATCAGCCCGAAGAAGGCGGCGACGATATACGAAAGTCCCGGTACGACGTTCAGCACCGAGCCGAGCCTCTCCTCGCCGAGAAAGAAGATCAGCGCGTTCAGCGCAAGGGTGATGAGAAAGACGAAAAGGGTGATCGTCAGCGTGTGATGAATCGCCGAATGCAGAATGCCGCGCTCGCAGTGGCAGTTGTCGTTTTTGCAGATCTCGTCGATGTCGATCTTCTCGCCGTTCTTATGAAGAAGGCGGAGCAGAAGATCCGCGAGAAATCCGACGAGGATCGCGACTCCGGCTTTGTATCCGAGTACCAGCGCGACCTTGCCGAGCGGCATACTGCCGCCGATCAGAAGCGGCAGCATCTCGTCCGAGGTCGAGAGGAAAACGGCGATCAGCGTGCCGGTCGTGATGACTCTGCCGGTATAGAGATTCGCCGCCGCCGAGGAAAATCCGCACTGCGGCACAAGTCCGAGCAGACCGCCGACCATAGGACCGAATGCCCCGGCTTTCTGCATGAATCGCTCGGCTTTGTCGGAGGCGCGGTGCTCGATGAATTCCATCAGAAGATAGGTCAGAAAGAGGAAGGGAAGAAGCTTCAGCGTGTCGAGAAGCCCATCCAGTAAAACCTCGTCTAAAAATGCTTTCCAGTCCATATTTACTCCGATTTTGCAAATAATGATTTACATTTATGCCGGCATACGGCGCATTTTCCGAAGAGACGCGCGCCTTCGTCCAGCTCAAAATTTTCAGAAGAGAGAAGCTGCTTTTCCAGCGTTTGCGACGTCCTGCCGTCCAGATGGATCAGCCTTCCGCAGCCGACGCATTTGAGATGCAGATGCTCCGCGCAATGCTCGCCTCCGACGTATTGATAGCTGCAATGGCGGCTGTTCGGCTCGGAGATCTTGCAGAGGATCCCCTCGTCCACAAGCCCCGATACGATGCGGTAAACGCTGCTTTTTCCGCTTCCGTCCGCAAGGATCGCACGGCAGACCTGCTCGATCGGAAACGCCTCGTCCGGCTTCTCCCGGAAAAACGCCAGCACCCGATCCTTTTTCTCGGTGTGATAGGTCATATGCTCACCTCAATTTGAGAATGATTATCAATTTCATCTCTATTATACTCGCGGTTTTGCGTTTGTCAAGGGGAAACGCGATAAAATCGCATAAAAATGAGAAAAATTCTCAAATTTGCCGGGAAGACGAAGAAGGCGGGGAAAGTGGGGAAAGCGGGAAAGATTATTTTGCGCAAAAATAAAAAATGCTCTTGCAAATCCGCACGGGATATGATATAATAAAATCGATAAAGTATATTTTGGTATTTTCGCGCGCCTTGCGCCGCGCCGATGCCCATATCGGAGAAAGTGAATCGGATATGACAAGGATGACACGATGGATCCGCAGAATATTCCCCGCGATCATACTCGCTTTCTGCCTCTGCTCGGGGCTGATCGCCCTGCATGCGTCGCCCGCCGCCGCGGAGGACGCGCCTCTGTGGCAGATCACGCACGCGGACGGTACGGTCGAGTATTCCTCCG
>CADBPA010000130.1 GCA_902796505.1 uncultured Ruminococcus sp. | reverse complement strand
GTCGGCGGTCAGGCGGTGCTGGAAGGCGTTATGATGAAGGCGGACGACCACGTCGTCACCACCTGCCGCAAAGAAGACGGCAGTCTGGTCGTGACCGAGCAGAAATTCGATTCGGTCCGGCAAAAGCACAAGATCCTCGACCTGCCGATCCTCCGCGGCATCATCAATTTCGTCGAAACCATGATCCTTTCGGTCCATACGCTGGAGGCCTCGGCGGACGCGCTCGGAATCGAGGAAGAGGAAGAGACAAAATTTGAAAAATGGCTGAAAAAGCACTTCGGCGTCGGGATCGTGCGCGTTGCGATGGTGATCGGAACGATCCTCGGCCTGCTGCTCGCGGTCGGGCTGTTCATCTTCCTGCCGCGCTTTCTCGTGCAGACGGTGCTGGATCGGTGGATCCTCGGAGGAGGCAGGCTCGGACTCTGGGCGGCCGTCCTCGAAGGGGTGATCAAGATCGCCGTCTTTCTCTCCTATCTCGCTCTGGTCACGCTGATGCCGGAGATCAAGCGGGTGTTCATGTACCACGGCGCCGAGCATAAATCCATCGCCTGCTTCGAGGCGGGCGACGAGCTGACGCCCGAAAACGCGATGAAGCACAAGCGTTTTCACCCCCGCTGCGGAACGAGCTTCATGTTCTTCATGATCCTGCTCGGCGTCCTCGCCGGACTTTTCATCCGTATGATCTTCCCCGGCATCGAGGAGCTGCCGACCGCGCTCGGAAATCTCATCTACACCGCCATCCGCCTTCTGATCCTGCCGCTGGTCGTCGGGATCGGATACGAATTCATCCGCTATGCCGGAAAGCACGAAAACCTCTTTACGAAGATCCTCTCCGCGCCCGGTCTCTGGGTGCAGAGGCTGACGACCAAAGAGCCGACCGAGGATATGCTCGAATGCGCCATCACCTCGCTCAAATGCTCTCTGCGCGATCAGTATCCCGAATTTATGGCGTTCTACAAAGAGCGTCCGTGGGAGCCGAAACCCGAAGAATCCGCAGAGGAGGCTTCCGCAGGCGTGGAGGAAGCCCCGGAGGGCGCCTCCGATGAGGCGGAGGATGAGCCGGACGAAGCCGGCGCCGAGGTATGACGCTTGCGGAGGCGACCGCCCTGCTGAAAGCCGCCGGAGTGGACTCCCCGGCGCATGACGCACGCGAGATCTTTCATCATTTCGCAAAGATTCCGCGCGAAGAACTGCTCTTTCCGGGTGCGCGCGCCGAGGACGCCCTCGTTCTCCCTGCGCTCACGCGGCGCGCTTCGCGCGAGCCGCTGCAGTATCTCATCGGCGAGGTCGGTTTCTATCGGGAGACCTACCGCGTCACCCCCGATTGCCTGATCCCGCGCGAGGACACCGAGCTTCTCGTCGATACCGCCGTCCGGCTTCTGCCGCGCGGCGCGCGGTTTCTCGATCTCTGCACGGGGAGCGGATGCGTCGCCCTCTCGGTGCTGAAACATACCGACCGGACGTCGGCGCTCGCCGTCGATCTTTCGGAGGGCGCGCTTGCCGTTGCGAAAGAAAACGCCGGACGGCTCTCGCTTTCCGACCGGGTGGAGTTTCTCCGCGCCGACGCGACGAAGCCCTGCCTTCCGGAGGACGAGCGGTTTTTTGCGATCCTCTCGAATCCCCCTTACGTTTCCGAGCGCGCCTACCGCGCCCTTGCCCCCGAACTGTATCACGAGCCGAAAGAGGCGTTTCTCGGCGGCGAGGACGGCGGCGACTTCTATCGCGCGCTGATTCCTCTCTATCAAAACCGGCTCGACCGCGGCGGCTTTTTCGCCTTCGAGATCGGGTACGATCAGGAGGCGCTGCTGACCTCGCTCGCCGGGGAAAACGGATTTTGCTGTGAGATCCGCCGCGACCTTTCGGGCAATCCCCGCGTCGCCCTTCTGACAAGAGCGTAATTCACCCGCACCCCGCCCTTTTCATATCCTTTCGGATGAAAGGGGTGAGATCATGCAAAGAAAATCATCCGCCGTCCTGCTTCTCTACGGAGGCGCCGGACGGGAACACGAGATCTCCTGCCGCTCGGCGGCAAACGTCCTTCTCGCGCTGAACAAAGCCGGGATCAACGCGCTCCCGGTCGGGATCGGAAAGGACGGGATCTTCCGCCTCCATCCGGACGTATCCGCGGCGATACGCGAAGCCGGGGCCGGCGCGCTTGTGGTACACCGAGACGGCGGCGCCGTCTTTCCCGGCAGATTGTGCGAGACCGGCTGCCTTCTTTCCGAAGGAGGCGCGATCCCGATCCGCTGCGCGCTGCCGATCCTGCACGGAGACCGGGGCGAGGACGGCGAAATTCAGGGGCTTCTCTCGGCGGCGGGGATCCCTTATATCGGCTGCGATACGCGCGCCGGCGCGCTCTGCGCGGACAAATCGGCGGTCAAAGCGATCGCCTCCCATCTCGGTATCCCGACCGCGCGCTGGGTGGTCCCGGACGAAAAAGATCCGGAGCGCGCAAGGCTCGCCGCCGAAAAAGAACTCTTCTACCCTCTCTTTTGTAAACCGCTCTTCCTCGGAAGCTCGGTCGGCGCGTCATCCGCCCCGGACCGGGAATCGTTCGCCGCCTCCTATGCCGGCGCGGCGCAATACGGCAGAGTCCTCGTCGAGGAGGCGGTAGACGTCGCCTGCGAACTCGAAGTCGCCTATATCGGGCTTTCCGGAGGGATCTGCACCTCCCCCGGCGCGGTCGTATGCGACGGTTGCTACTCCTACGACGAAAAATACGGCGAGGGAAGCCGCGCCGCGGTGCTGACCGATCCGCTCGCCGAAGGAAGAATTTCCGAAAGCGCGGCGGCGCTCTGCCGCAGATATGCCGAACGGCTCGTCTCCGCCGCCGGACTGCGCGACCTCTCCCGGATCGACTTTTTTCTCGACCGCCGGGGCAGAGTCCTCTTCAACGAGATCAACACGCTTCCTGGGCTGACCGAGATCAGCCTCTACCCCCGTCTCGCCGCCTCCGCCGGCTATCCGCCCGAAATTCTCTTCCCCCGTCTGATCGCGCTTGCCGAAGAGCGGGGAGGCGAGAGGCCATGAAGATCGGCGTCTTTGACAGCGGAGCGGGCGGACTCTGCGCGCTGGAGCGGCTTGCGGCGCTGCTGCCGGGCGAAGAATTTCTCTTTTTCGCCGACCGGAAGAACGCCCCCTACGGTACCAAATGCCGCGAGGAGCTGATCGCCCTCTGCCGCGCGGATATCGCAAGGCTCAGAGAGCGCGGCGCCGACCGCATCCTCATCGCCTGCTGTACGGCAAGCACCGTCTATCCTTTCCTCACAGACGGGGAAAAGCAGGTCTGCACCCCGATCCTCTTCCCTGCCGCGAAGGCGGCGGCCGCCCATGCGAGAGGCAGGCGCGTCGGCGTGATCTCCACCGAGGCGACGGCGCGCTCCGGCGCGTTCGTGCGCGAGATCCGGAAGATCGCCCCGGCGGCGAAGGTCTCCTCCGTCGCGGCGCAGAGCCTCGTTGCGCTGGTGGAGAGCGGCGTGCGGGACGGCAGGATCTCGCAAAAAGACAAAGAAAAAATTTCCCTCGCGCTCTCGCCTCTTCCGAAAGAGGAGATCGGCGCGCTGATCCTCGGCTGTACGCATTTTTCCAGGCTGAAACGGACGATCGGAGAACTGCTCCCCGGCGTGCGGATCGTCGACGCGGCGGAGGAAGGAGCGGCGGCGCTCGCGGATCGGCTGATCCGGGAAGGGAGCGTACCGAAGCGGCAGCCGACCGGCGTCCGCGCGAGGATCACCTATCTCGAATAAAAAAGCAAAGGATATAAAAACATGGCAAAGTACAGACGCGACCGGATCAACGACGCCGTCGCACAGCAGCTCGCCGTCGCCCTCAGGGACCTGCGCGAGCCGAAGATCACAAACAATTTCATCAGCGTCACGCGCGCGGAGGTCACCCCCGATCTCAAGCTTGCGACCGTCTGGTTCTCCTGCATCGGAGACCGGGAGGAGGCGGCCGAGGGGATGAAGAAATGCTCCGGCATTTTGCGCCACCGTCTGGCGGAGGAACTGAATCTGCGTATCACCCCCGAACTTCGTTTCGTTCCGGACGGCTCGATCGAACACGGTGCGAAGATCGCAAAGATCCTCGAAGAGATCATCCCGAAGAACGGGGACGGACAAAGCGATGCCGGGCAGTAATCCTTCCGACGCGCAGGCGTACAAAAGCCTCTCGGCGAGGGAGTGCGCAAAAAAACTGATCGCGATCCGGCGGCCGCTCGTTCTGATGCACGTCCGCCCGGACGGAGACACCGTAGGGTCCGGAGCGGCGCTCTGTATCATCTTCCGCGCGCTCGGCAAAACGCCGCTCTACGCCTGCGCCGATCCGATCCCGGCGCGGCTCGCCTTTCTGCTCGAGGGCTTCCGCCCGGCGGAAAATTTCGAGGGGCTCGAACCTGTCGCGGTGGACGTTTCGACAAGGTCGCAGCTTTCGGATCTGAACGGTAAGATTCCCGATCCCGTCCTGATGATCGATCATCACGAGGTCGGCGAGCCGTTCGCTCCGCATTACATCCTGCGCGGCATTTCGAGCGCCGGGGAGGTCCTGCTCCACGTCATCGACGAGCTGATCGCTCTGCGCCGTCTGAAAATGACCGCGAAGCTCGCCTATCCGCTCTACGCCGCCATCAGCTCGGACACCGGATGCTTCCGCTATTCCAACGCGACCGCCGAGACCTATCGGCGCGCCGCCAAGCTGACCGAGACCGGCATCGACACCGCCGACATCAACCATCGCCTCTTCGAGTCCAAGACCGAAAAGGACCTTCTCGCCGAAAACTTCATCGCCGCGCGCATCCGCACGGCGGCAGGGGGAAAGATCGCTTACGCGACCGTCACGAAAGCCGAGCGCGAAGGCCTCGGCGTGCTTCAGGAGCATTTTGAGACGGCGGTGGACGTCGTCCGCTCGCTCGACGGGGTGGTGATCGCCTTCGTCGTCCGGGAGACCGACCGGGGCGAGATCAAGGTCTCGATGCGAAGCACCGGGCCGGACGTCGCGGCGGTGGCGATGCGCTTCGGAGGAGGCGGACATATCCGCGCCGCCGGCTGTACGATGGACGTGCCCGACGTGGAAAGCGGAGCGAAACTCCTTCTTGAGGCGCTCGCCGAGGTAAGGCTATGACGCCGGAATTCACCGTCCGCCCGGCAACAGAAGCCGACGCGCAGGCGATCGCCAGCGCCGAGGGCGAAGTGTTTGCCGACGCGTGGAGTCTCTCCTCCGTCCGCGATACGCTCGCCTCTCCGATCTCCACCTCTCATATCGCCGTCGATCAAAACGGCGGGATCGCCGGCTACTGCCTTTCGACCTGCATTCCCCCCGAAGGGGAGATCCTGCGGATCGCCGTTCTGCCGTCCTGCCGCCGCATGGGGCTCGGAAAAGTCCTGATCGGGCGGACGCCGGGCGAGACCGTCTTTCTCGAAGTCCGCGCAAAGAATTCCCCGGCGATCGCGCTCTACCGCGCCTGCGGCTTTGCCGAGACCGGCAGACGGAAAAATTATTATCAGAATCCTGCGGACGATGCCGTCCTGATGCAAAAGGAACGCCGGGAGCCGTAAACCGAAAAAAGATCCTTTGCGAAGGATCTGCGAAAAAGGACAACCTATGAACATACTTGCATTTGAATCCTCCTGCGACGAAACCTCCGCCGCCGTCGTGCGCCGGGAGGAGAACGGGGGATTCCGGATCCTCGCCAATATCGTGCGCACCCAGATCCCGACGCATAGGCTCTACGGCGGCGTCGTTCCGGAGATCGCGAGCCGGGCGCATATCGAGGCGATCTCCGCCATCACCTACGAGGCGCTGCAGCAGGCGCATCTTCCGCTCTCCGGGATCGATCTTGTCGCCGTGACGGCGAATCCCGGCTTGATCGGGGCGCTGCTCGTCGGCGTGAATTTCGCCAAGGCGCTCGCGGCGGCAAACGGCATTCCGCTCGTCGCCGTAGACCATATCAAGGGGCATCTTGCGGCGGCGTATCTGACCGACGGGGAGATCCCGAAGCCGCCCTATATCGCCCTCGCCTGCTCCGGCGGACACACCGCGATCTACCGCGCAGAGGACTACTCCTCGCTCTCGCTCATCGGAAGCACGCGCGACGACGCGATCGGCGAATCCTTCGACAAGATCGGCAGGCTGATCGGCATTCCCTACCCGGCCGGCGCGGGATTTGACAAACTCGCGGAAGAAGGCTTCCGGCTTGCCGCCGGGGGCGATGAGGATTTTTATCACGCGTACAAAAGATCCGCGGCGTACAAAGACCGCGATTACGCCCTGCCCTCCCCCGCCATCGCGGACGACACGCTGGACTTCTCCTTCTCCGGCCTCAAAACGGCGGCGATCAACCTGATCCACCGCTTCGAGCAGACCGGACGGGAGCTTTCCGCGCCCGCCCTCGCGGCGCGCTACACCTACGAGGCGGTGGAGGCGGTGGCGAAGAAGATCGCGCTCGCGCTCGACCGCTATCCCGGTCACGATCTCGTCTGCGCCGGGGGCGTCGCCGCCAATTCGCATCTGCGAAGAAGGCTTGCCGAGGTCGCGAAAAAACACCGCGCGCGCCTCTTCATCCCTCCGCTTTCGCTCTGCGGAGACAACGCCGCCATGATCGCCGCCGCCGGATATTTCCGCTATGAAAAAGGAGAGCTTGCGGACTCCTCGCTGAACGCTTCCGCCGCCGATTCGACAGACTGAAGAAAGAAAGAGAAAAAACCATGGAACATATCGACCAAGTCAAGCCCGTTTTCGACCGCCACCCGGAGGAGGAGCCGAGAATGCCCGTCCCCCCTGCGGTCATCCGCAGGCTTCCGCGCTACCACCGCTTTCTCGGCGATCTGCTGAAAGCCGGAAAAATGCGCATCTCCTCCTCCCAGCTCTCGAAGCTGATGGGGGTGACCGCGTCGCAGATCCGTCAGGATCTCAACTGCTTCGGCGGATTCGGCCAGCAGGGATACGGCTACAACGTCCGCTATCTTCACGGAAAGATCAGCGAACTGCTCGGCGTGAACGAAGGCTACCGGGCGGTGATCGTCGGAGCCGGAAACCTCGGCCGCGCGCTGGCGGCAACGCATATGTTTGAGCGCCGGGGCGTCGCGCGCGTCGCGATTTTTGATAACAACCCCGCCCTCATCGGCAAGGAAATTTACGGAATGAAGGTCCGCTCGGTGGACGAGCTTTCGGACTTCTGCCGCCGGGAGAAGGTCGCCATCGGGGTGCTGACCGTGCCGAAAGCGGCGGCGTACGAGATCGCGCATATGATGGCGCAGGCAGGCGTGCGCGGCATCTGGAATTTCGCCAATATGGAACTCGCCCTGCCGGACGACAACGTCATCGTCGAAAATATCCACCTCGGAGACTCGCTGATGACGCTCTGCTACGACATCAAGACCGAAACCGCGGAAGGAAGATTCGGCGATGAAGATCTTTGAATTTGAGCCTGTTCCGCTCTCGGTCACCGGCTCGGAAGCCTTTACCGAAGCGAGCGCCGAGGAACTGCGCGTCCTGCTCGCCCTGATCGAGCGCGGATACCGCGAAAACGACGAATCGCTCGCGCGCCTCGCGCACGTGACGAAAGCGAGATGCTCGGCAGCCGTGACCTTCTGGCAGGAAGCCGGCGTACTGCAGCCCCGCCGCGCGGACGCGGAGAACAAAATCACCTACGCTCATCCGCAAAAAAACGAAAATCAATTATCCGATCTGGATCAATTTTTTGATGCCAGACTGGAAGAAGTCGCAGAAGAGATCCGGGACAAAAATCTTGCCGAACTCTTCCGAAGATGCGCGGATATGATGGGAAAAGAAGCACTTTCTTTTATGGAGTGCAAAAGACTTTCGGAGTTATCCTCGCAATGCGGATTGTCTGCCGACTACCTCGCCATTCTCGCGGATGATCTGAATAAAAAGGACAAGTTCAATATCCCCACCTTGATCCGGCAAGCGGTCAAACTGTCTGACAGCGGCATCACGACGACGGAACAGTTGGTGCCTTATCTTGCGGATAAAGAAAAAATTTCAAAGGAGCTTTGGGAAGTGCGCCGCATTCTTGGCATTTACGACCGTAACCTTTCCAAAACCGAAGAAAAACTGTTTCTGAAATGGATGCAGGAGTTTCAATTTTCCGCAGAAATCGTGGGGGAAGCCTTTGACGAAGCCGTTGTCCGCACGGAGAAAGCGGACATTAAATATATGGACGCGCTTCTGACAAGATGGCATCAAGAAGGCTACAAAACGATTGCCGAAATCGACGCCGCCAGAGAAAAATACAGAGCCGAAAAAGCGGCAAACGACGAGCGGCAGGCGCAAAAGAACGCCGCGCGTCCGCGAAAGCCCGCGAAGGAAAAGCCGCGGTACGGCAATTTCGATCCGGAAGAAGCAATGCGGCGCGCGATCGAGCGTTCCTTCGCCGAGCTGGACGAAACCGACGAAAAAAGCAAATAAAAGTTTACATAATTCGCAAAACGATTCGATCTTTTTACAAAAAAGTAGGGAGAAAAGCGATGTATCAAAGAGAAAATTATCAGAACGCGGCAGAGATCCTCGCCGAGCGGAAACGCGCGGCGGAAGAGGCGGCGCAGGAGCGTCTTTCGGAGGTCCATAAAAAGTCCGCCCGCATTCGGGAGATCGACCGCGAACTTGCCGGGACGGGGCTTCAGATCTTCGGCGCCGCCTGCGCCGGAGAGGATATTCTGCCGCTCCGCCGCCGCAATGAAAACCTGCAAAAAGAGCGCGGGGAATTGCTGGCCGGTCTCGGATACCGCGAGGATTATACCGCTATACACTACACCTGCCCGATCTGTCAGGACACCGGATACGACAAAAACGCCATGATGTGCTCCTGCCTGAAAGAGATCCTGCAAAGCGAAGCGGCGCGCTCCTCCGGGCTGGGGCGGCTGATCGGTACGCAAACCTTTGAAAATTTCTCTCTCGACGTCTACTCCGACGAGGAAACGAAAAAATATATGGAGAAGGCGCTGCGCTTGGTAAAAAAATTCGCGGAAGAGACGATCCCGGTCAAAAATCCGAAGAATCTTCTGCTCTTCGGCACGACCGGCACCGGAAAAACGCATCTCTCCACCGCGGTCGCAGGCGTCTTTCTTGCGCGCGGATACGGCGTTCTCTACGACACGGCGCAGAATATCGCCGACGCGTTCGAGGCGGATCATTTTCACTCGTCCTACGGCGCCGTCGAGAAGCAGGGCGAAAAATATCTCGCCTGCGATCTTCTGATCCTCGACGACCTCGGCACCGAGTTTTTCAGCAGTTTTTCCGGCTCGGCGCTCTATAATCTCGTCAACGCGCGGATGCTGCGCGGTATGCCGACGGTGATCTCCACCAATCTCACGCTCAAAGAACTGCAGGAGCGCTATACCGACCGCTTCTATTCCCGCGTCGTCGGTCCGGAATTTACCACGATCCACGTGATCGGCGAGGATCGGCGTACCCATCGCTGACGCTCCGCAAAACCGCCTGCTGCTCCCGTCTGCGGGCGGTTATCCAATTTTTTCGGATGATTTTTTCTCACTTTTCTTTTTTCGCCCGGAAAATGGACAGTTTTGTCCATCCGATCTGTTATAATAGAAGTAGAGGATTCTTCTCCGGGGATGGACAAAAAAGGCGCCCCCCCTTCCGCTCGGATCGTTGTCCGACCGCAGGGGATGCCAAAAAACGCCCGAAAGAGGCAAGTCGCAAGGAGACAGCTATGAAAGTACAGAAGAAAGCGATCAACAAGAAGGTCATCATTCTGTTCGTCAGAGACGCCCTGATGCTGGGAACGTCGCAGGACAGCCCGACCACGATCACCCTGCTGACGCGGGTGCTGAATCGGTATTTTCACGTCGTCTGCGACCGCCGCACCGTCTCGCGCAACATCGGCTATCTGATCGAATGCGGCGAGCCGGTCGTGAAGCTTCCGGGCGGAAAGGTCTATTACGACCGTTCCGGGATGAATCCCAGACTGAAAGAAATTTTTTACGGAGGATGAGAAATGATCGGAGCCATGATCGGCGATATCGCCGGAAGCAGATTTGAATTTCACAATATCAAAAGCAAGGAGTTTGCGTTCATCGCGCCGCCGTGCGAATTCACCGACGACACGGTAATGACGGCGGCGATCGCCAAAACGCTTCTGGAAACACGCGGCGGAAGCGACGGGCAGATCCGCGCGGCGGCCGTCCGCAATCGGCAGGATTTCGGCAAACGCTATCCCCACCGCGGATACGGTGGGCGATTCGGCGAGTGGATCTACGAGGAGGATCCAAAGCCCTACCGCAGTTTCGGAAACGGCGCCGGGATGCGTGTCTCCCCGGTCGGGTATCTGGCGCAGGACGAGGAAGAGCTGAAGCGGCTCTCCCGACTCGTCACCGAGGTGACGCACGACCACCCTGAAGGGATCAAGGGCGCCGAGGCGATCGCGCTCTGCATCCTGATGGCGCGGCAGGGTAAAAGCAAGGAAGAGATCCGCGCGCGGATGATCCGGGACTATTATCCGCAAATCGGAAGCGAGGATCTGCTTTACGAAAATCTTCTGCGCGAATACAGCTGGGACTACGGCGTCGGTTCGGTCAGCTGTCAGGACAGCGTGCCGGAAGCGATCGTCTGTTTTCTTGCATCCGAAAGCTTCGAGGATGCGATCCGCACCGCGATCTCGATCGGCGGAGACAGCGACACCATCGCCTGCATGACAGGCGGCATCGCCGAGGCGTATTACGGCTTTTCCTCGATCGACCGGGAGATCCTCGACCGCGCCTTTGCGATCCTCCCGAAAGAATTTCTGGAGATCATGCTGCAGCTATATGCAATTTAAAAATAAAAAACAAGAGAAAGATCTCTCAAAATGAAAGATCCGGAACTGCAAAAGGAGATAGAAACTCGGAACTCTTTGAAAGGAAGAGAGTATGCGGAGAAAACTTCCGTTTCATCTCTTATCTTTACAGAACAAGCGATAGCAACAAGCAAATTCCCCTGTTTCCATCCCGCCGCGCTTGGCGCGGCTTTCTTTTTGCGCCGGGGCGAAAAAAGCCCGGGTGGGTGCCGGGAGGATGGGAAGCGTCAAAAAGTTTTCGCGGCAGGGACGAATTTTTTCTGTTTTTTCTCCGGCGCGGTTGCAATTTGCGCCGGGATATGCTATGATGATAAGGTAATTTCATAGAAAGAGAACACAAAGAAAAGACGATATGTTCCGAAAAAAGAGTTTTTCAAAAACCGGATCGGGCGGCGCGCCCGGAGAAAGACGGTCGGCGTTGATGGACCGGATCGCCGGATTCCTCGTCCGGCGGCGGCATTTATTGCTTGCAATATTTACGGGGCTCGCGGCGGTATGCCTGATCCTCTCCGGGTTTGTCAAAAAGAACAGCGACCTGAAGCGCTATCTGCCGAAGGATTCGCAGACGCGGATCGGCTACGAGCTGATGCTGAAAGAATTCCCGGAGGACAGCGAAAGCAGTAGTCTCGAAGTGATGGTCACCGGGCTTGCCGACGATGAGAAAGAGCCCACCCGTGCGGCGTTATCCGCGATTTCGGGCGTGGCCTCGGTCGCATACGATGGAAGCGAGCGTTACAACAAGGGCGAGTTTACGCGCTACACGCTGACGATCGGCGCGCCGAAGGATTCGGATACCGCGACGGCGGCCTATCGCGCCGTGCAGGACCTGCTCGCCGACCGGACGGTGGACTACGCCGGGGAGGTTTATTATCAGAATATCCCGATCCTGCCGCCGTGGGTGATGCTGCTCGCGATCGGGATCGTCACGGCGGTCCTGCTCGTGATGTGCGACTCCTTCTTCGCGCCGCTGCTCTTCATCGCAAGCATCCTGATCGCCATCGCGCTGAATATGGGCAGCAATCTGATTTTTGGCGAGATCTCCTCGATCACCGACGCGATCGCCGCCATCCTCCAGCTTGCCCTTTCGATGGACTACTCGATCATGCTGATGGAACGCTATCGGCAGGAGCGCGAGCAGACCGACGACAAGATCGCCGCGATGAAAAAGGCGATCTCGGCTTCTTTCCTTTCGATCGCCGGCAGTTCGCAGACGACGATCGTCGGACTGCTGACGCTGGTCTTTATGAGCTTTACGATCGGGCGCGACCTCGGCTTCGTGCTGGCGAAGGGCGTTCTCTGGTCGCTCGTCTGTGTTTTCTGTGTACTTCCGGCGCTGATCACGATCAGCGATCCGATCCTGCAAAAGACCAAAAAGAAATCGCCGAAGATCCCGACCGACCGCTTCGCCGCCTTTCTCCACCGCGCGAGGATCCCCCTGCTCTGCGTCTTTCTTCTGATCTTCGCCGCCGCAAGTATTCTGCAGGGCAATCCGAAGATCACCTATACCGGCTCCGAGCTGGATAAGGTCGCCGACGTATTCGGCAGCGAAAACAGCATGGCGATCCTCTATGCGAACGAATACGGCGAGGAGCTTCGCCCGGTCTTTGAAGAGATCGAACGGGACGAGGGCGTGACGGTCGTGCTATCGACCGAAAATACGCTGGACCGGCCGCTCTCCTACGACGAGGTCCTCCCCCGGACGGCTGCCGCCGGGATGACGCTGGATGTAAAGGAAAGTTTACTGAAACTCATTTATTACCGCGCCGCGCACCCGATCGAGGAAGGCGCGATCCGTGTCGAGAATTTCGCTTCCTATCTCGCCGAAGATCTTTCCGGGAGCGAGGATTTTGCGGACCTCTTCGACGAAGAAACGCGCGTTTCTTTGCAGATCCTCGCGCGCTGCACGCCGCCCGAAATTTCCGGGAAGGCGATCCCGTCCGCCGAAATGGCGAAGCTTCTCGGGCAGAGCGAGGAGGATACCGCGCTCGTCTATGCGATCTTAAAAACCGACCTGCTCACGCCGCGCGAATTTACCGCCGGGATTCTCGGCGAGCGAGGCGGTGCGATCCGCTTCTTCCTCGGCGAAAGCCGGCTTTCCGCCATCCGGGTACTCGACCGCGCCATGGCGGCGGCCGCCGAAGAAAAGCCGCTCCTTTTCGGCGAGATGGCAAAGGTCTTTTCGGGAACTGCGCTGGACGCGTCTCTTTGCGAGGCGGTCTACGTCCTCTACGAAAGCTCACACACCGCCGTGACCGACAAGCTTTCCCTGCGCGCCCTGCTGACCTTCCTCGCCGACGATTTTCTGAAAGACGAAACCTTCTCGCGCTTCGTGGACGACGAAAAGGCCGCGGCGATCACCGAGGGCAAAGCGAAGCTCGCCTCGGCGGAAAGTATGCTGCGCAAGGAAAATTACAGCCGCGCCGTCCTCCGCACGACCTACCCCTCCGAGAGCAAAGAAACCTACGAATTCGTCGCACGGGTGCGGGATATGCTCTCTCCGTTCGCCGGAAAAGAGGTCTATTTCGCCGGCGACAGCTGCTACGCCTATGAGATGAACGAAGGCTTCCGCAGCGAATTTTCGCTGATCTCGATCCTGACGATGGCGGCGATCTTCCTCATCGTCGCGCTGACCTTCCGCTCGGCGGTCATCCCCCTGATCCTCATCGCGGTCATCGAATGCGCGGTCTTCGTCACCATGTCGATCATGAATCTCACCGGCATGACCGTTTTCTTCCTCGCGATCCTCGTTCTGCAAAGCATCCTGATGGGCGCAACGATCGACTACGCCATCCTCTTCACTTCCTACTACCGCGAATTCCGCGCGAGCGAGGACAGAAAAAGCGCGCTTCTGCACGCCTACCGCGAAGCGATCGGCACCATCCTCACCTCGGCGGTCATCCTGACGATCGGCACGCTGCTCGTCGGCTGGTTTGCCATCGAGATCGTCTCGAAGATCTGCCTCGCCATCGGCTACGGCACCGTCAGCGCGACGGTCCTGATCCTCGTTTTCACCCCGGCGATGATCGCGGTCTTTGACCGCTTCGTCCGCAAAAAGGATCCGCCGCAGAAAAGCGAACCCGGTACCGCTCCCCCAAACAAACCCGAT
>CADBPA010000129.1 GCA_902796505.1 uncultured Ruminococcus sp. | reverse complement strand
TTTCGGTCTGCGCGGAAGGTGACGGCACCCAAAGCCGTCTGGACTCGCCGGATTTTCGGTCAGAATCGTCGTTCTCATCCCCGACGCTGTACAGGCTTTCCTTTCGCCGCGAAAGCAGGCGGCGAATTTCCTTCGGAAACCGGAAAGCGGTACTACGAGAGGAGCATCTCCCGATGCAAGCATTCGGGAGATGCAAGAACGGCGATAGAAAAAACACATCAAATCGGAAAAAATCCGAAGGATTTTTCACCTTATTCTTCTCCCGAAGGCAGCAGAAAGGCTGGTGCTCTCGCATCAGCCTTTTAAAAATATTTGTGTTTTTTCGGTCTGGCCAAAAGGCGGCATAGCCCAAAGCCGTCTGGACGGTCAGATTTCGATGCAGAATCGTCGTTCTCGCTCCGAAGTTGTACGTTGGTACTACGAGAGGGCGAGAACGGCGATAGAAAAACAAAAACACAAAAAATAGAGATCCGTAGGATCTCGACCTGACTTTCGCAAAAGCGAGAATCACATCAAAACTCTTCGGATCTCCTTGTTTTTGTTTTTCGGTCTGCGCGGAAGGTGACCGTCCAACCTACCGGAGGGTGTAGCCTTCATAAATAAGCTTACATTCGGTCGTCATCGTCCCGTACGCCTCCTCGATCAGCCCTTCGACGTCCAGCCGCGCAAGCTGCGCCATCACCGCCTCGATCTTCGGCTGCGTTTTCGGGTGGCGCGGCGTAAAGACGGTACAGCAATCCTCATAGGGGAGGATCGAGGTCTCGAAGGTGCCGTACTTCACCGCCTCGCGCACGATCTCCTTCTTATCCATTCCGATCAGCGGACGGAAGACCGGCAGATTCACGACCGAGTCGGTCACGCCGATGGCGGCCAGCGTCTGCGAGGCGACCTGACCGAGGCTCTCGCCGGTGACCAGCGCGCCGCAGTGATAGCCCTTCGCGCATTTCTCGGCAAGCCGCATCATAAAGATACGCAGAAGCAGGGTGAAATAGTCCTCCTCGCACTTGTCGCGCAGCTCTTCCTGAATATGCGTCAGCGAGATGACGTGGACGTAGAGGCGCGAGCAGTACGCCGTCATTTCCTCGGCGAGCTGCATGACCTTTTCTTTTGCGCGCTCGGAGGTATAGGGGAAGGAATCGAAGTGAAGCGCCTCGATCTCCATGCCGCGCTTCGCCATCATCAGCCCGGCGACCGGGGAGTCGATGCCGCCGGAAAGGAGCAGAAGTCCCTTCCCTGCCGTCGCAAGCGGAAGCCCTCCGGCGCCGTCCTCCTGCCCGGCGCGCAGAAACGCCTTGCTGTCCCGGATCTCGACCGTGACGGTCACTTCCGGCTCGCGCACGTTCACGCGGATGCCGCGCACGCAGGAGAGGATCACGCCGCCGACCTGCGCCGAAATTTCGGGCGAGGTCAGGGGAAAACTCTTGTCCGAGCGGCGCGCCTCGACCTTGAAGGTCTTGACGCCGGCAAGCTTTTCGGGAAGAAACTCCCTCGCGCAGGCAAGGATCGCCTCCATATTCTTCTCGCAGACGGCGGCCCTCGTCACGCCGATGATACCGAAAACGCGCTTGGCGGCTTCGTACGCCCCCTCCATATCGCAGCGCTCGGAGAGCGGCTCGGCGAAGATGATGGACTGCGCGGCGTAGACGCGGTAGGGGCCGTAGGGATAGAGTCTGCGGCGGATCTCCTTGACGAGGCGGATCTCAAACGCGTTGCGATTTGCCCCTTTCAGGACGATCTCGCCGTACTTGCAGAGGATAACTTCCGGGATGGTCTGTTGCATGATAAAGTCCTTTTTTGTAAAGAAATGTTAGAAATTATTCGGCTTCCAGCTCGTAAAGCGAGGATCCGAAGAGCGCGGAGTAGGTCTTATTGAGATCGCGCAGATAGCCGTTCACGTAGTTGCGCCAATAGCGGTAGGTGCCGATGTTTTCCGCGACGGAATAGTCGTCGAGCTTGATGCTTTCGTCCACCGCCGGGTGGCGGCGGATGATCTCGGTCAGTTTTCCGATATCGCCGTTTGCGCGCTCGATGTCGCGCAGGATGAAGACGAGGTCGGAGGGCTGGTAGTCGTAATGGATCTGTTCGGGATAGCGGATATCTTCGTTCGCTTGGATGAGCCATTCGTCGCTCGTCGGCTCCCATTTCGCCATCTCGGTATATTCATACCCGACGGTCGGCATCCGCGTTCCGTCCACGCGGATGATCTCAAAGACGACCGCGACGTTGAAGGAGGTAACGTTATCGGCGTTGATGACGAGGCGCGGCTGAACGGCGGAGGCGGCGGGGTATTTGCGATTTTCCGCGGTGCCGTTGTGATCAACGTTCGTCACCGTTTTCGGCAGGATCGTTCCCGAACGCAGGATCTCGAATTTCAGGTTTTCATCCTCCGAAACGAGGCTTGCGCGCAGGATGGTCGCCACGCCGCTCTTATAATAGCGGATCAGCGCCGCGCGGCCGTCCTCGATGATCTCGATACCGGTCTGCTGGGACGCCGCCGTCCAGGTCAGGCTCGTCGGGGTGTTGAACGCGATCTCGTCCTGAACGACGACGACCGAGCGCGAATCGGTCAGCATCACGCCGCGCTTCGCCGAGCTGCAGGTCGAGCCGTACTGCACCGTCATATCCGAGACGGCATAGGCGCCCTCCTCGCCGGAGAAGAAGTCGTCGATCTTCGCGTAACTTTGCGTCATCGAGTTGTAGGTCTGACCGTAGTTGTAGACGTTCGACGACCGGTCGCCGGACTGGGGCTTGATGATGATCGCGTTGTGCGCCTCGAGCGTTTTGCGGTAGAAATAGTAGCGGTAGGAATTGCTGAAATAGTTGCCGATGTTGTAGTTTTCCGAGCCGGGATCGCCGAACCACAGCACGCCGCCCATTTCGAGATAGAAGTTGCCGCAGTCGATATCGCCGTGGGTGACGACGTTCGGGCCAACGTGCAGGCCGGTGAAGATCGCGCCGGTCTCCCAGGAGGAGCGCATGGTCGCCGTCTCGATGCCCTTGAATTTTGCGTCGAGGACGCCGCCTTCGCTCGCGCCCTCGGAGAGCGAGGGATCGTAGAAGATCGCGTCGTAAAGCGCCGAGCCCGTCGGGTAGAGATCGAGATAGAGGTCGCGGTGATGCGCGATGTCGGGATCGCCGAAGAGGGCGGACGCCATATAGAAGGTCGAGCCGTCCACGCGGCTTCTGCCGCCGTCGTGATAATTCCAGACGACGTAGCTCGAATCGCAGATGTTGTTGGCGAAGAAATAGCTCTGCCGCAGGCCGACCGTGTCGAGATAGCCGTAGGTCTTGCCGGTCGCCGTGCGCAGGCAGGCGAGCATCCGCATATAGGTGTTCGTGCCGTATCCCCAATAGCCGGGGGATTCGATGTAGGAGCCGTCCGGCGCGTACTGGATGAAGCATTTATAGAGCAGATTCATCAGCGCGGTCATCACCTCGCCGGAGCGATCTTTGTATTCCGGGTATTCGATCAGCACGAGCGCCGCCATCGTCATGCCGGAGCAATCGACGGTGTTCCAGTTGTTCGTGCGGTTGGTCGTCTTCCAGCCGCCGCCGGCGCGCGCCGAAAGATGCATC